>NZ_MUGR01000055.1:0-80298 GCF_002217195.1 Flavobacterium aquidurense
ATTCACGAAAGTATTTATGACAAAGTAAAAGATGCAATCGTTTCTGCCTACAAACAATTGCGTATCGGGAATCCATTAGACGAAACGAACCATGTTGGTCCGCTAATAGACAAACATGCAGTCGAAATGTACCATCAGGCCCTGGAAAAAGTGGTAGCCGAAGGCGGGAAAATCCTGGTAGAAGGCGGCGTACTTTCAGGAGAAGGATATGAAAGCGGCTGTTATGTAAAACCTGCAATTGCTGAAGCCGAGAACACATTTGAAATTGTACAACACGAAACTTTTGCCCCCGTATTGTACTTATTAAAATATTCAGGAACGGTTGTCGATGCCATTGCAATACAGAATGGCGTAGCCCAAGGATTGTCTTCGGCTATTATGACCAATAATTTAAGAGAAGCCGAATTGTTCTTATCTGTTACAGGATCTGACTGCGGTATTGCCAATGTAAATATCGGAACATCCGGTGCTGAAATTGGTGGTGCTTTTGGCGGCGAAAAAGAAACAGGCGGAGGAAGAGAATCAGGCTCTGATGCCTGGAAAGTTTACATGCGAAGACAAACGAATACCATTAACTACACTACTAGCCTGCCATTGGCACAAGGAATAAAATTTGATTTATAAACTGATTACAAACCAAAAACAAAAATCCCAACAAAGAGAATACCGCATTTTATAAAGCAGTCCTTCCACCATTGCCTAAATAAAATGTTTGCGTTACAATGAAAAAAAAAAAAAAAAACTAAAAAGCGAAATTTTAATTAACCAAAACATTACCAAAATGAAAAAACTACTAGTTAGGAAGCTAAATTTTATTCCTCTACTGTTATGCTTGTGGTTACCAAACCTCAATTTTGCACAAGCGCAAAAAACAATTTCAGGAAAAATTACAGACGAGAAAAACAATACGCTGCCAGGCGTAAGTATTTCTATTAAAGATTCTAAGTACAATGCCGCAACAGACATTGACGGAAATTATACACTGGTATATTCGTCAAGTCTTACAGATCCGATTATCGTTTTTTCTTATATGGGATTCATAGGAAAAAGCGAAGCTGTAAACAACCGCACAGAATTTAATGTGGTGATGCAGGAAGAAACCAATAAACTGAACGAAGTGGTTATTATTGGTTACGGTTCTCAGAAAAAGAGCAATGTTACCGGAGCTATTGCTACCGTTAAAAAAGAAAGCCTCGAAACCAGAGCCACAACAAATCCGGCCGAAGCACTTCAAGGCTTAGTTGCCGGAGTAAATGTGCAAAAAAGCGGTGGTGTTGCAGGAGCAGATGTAAAAGTAAAAATTCGTGGGGTAAATACCTTTGGAGCAACAGAACCACTTTATATTATTGACGGATTTCAAGGAAACATCAATACCGTAAACCCAACAAATATAGAATCTATAGAGGTGCTTAAAGATGGTGCTGCGGCGGCAATTTACGGATCTGTGGCTGCCAACGGTGTAATTATCGTTACTACTAAAAACGGTCAGAAAGAAGGCGTAAAAGTAGATTTCAGTTCATTTTTAAGCATCACAAATCCATCAAAAACTTTAGATTTATTAGATGCTGACGGATATCGTACTGTAAATAAAAGAATGTATGATGAATACAACAAATATGCAACTTCGCCAAAACCGCTTCCGGCTTATATAACGGCTCCATCAGATACCAATACAGATTGGCAGGATGAAGTTTTCCGTTCAGGGCTTACTCAAAACTACGGTTTGGGAGTTCAGGGCAGACAGGGCGATTTTAAATTTGCTTTGTATGGTAATTACGTAAAGCAAAAAGGTATCATAATTGACAATGAATATGGTCAGCAAATGGCCAGCGCAAGAATTAGTTTCAAGAAATCAATTTTTGATATTGACGGAAAAATGGCGTATCAGGCAACGCAAAATGCTTTGCCTAATTTTCAATTAAAAGAGGTATACACCATGTCTCCGCTAGTTCCGGTTTATGATGAAAATGAGCAATACGGTTACGGTTTGTCGAACAAAAATGGTCTTCCGGCAGGAACAAATCCTGTTGCCGAAGAACATTTTAAGAAAAGCAACGAAAAAGGACAGGATATAACAGCAAATATTTCGGTAACGGCAAATATAGCGTCGTGGATAAAATATAAACTGGGTTATTCTTACCGCGTAAAAAACAGCCAGCAAACGGCACATTTCCCTCCTTATATTGCAAATCCAAAAGAGGTGCACCTTTATCCGATGCAAACGGAATTGAGAACAACCTGGGATGAGCAAATTTTAGATAATATTATTACAATTGATAAAACTTTCGGTAAACATGTTTTTGGTTTAATGCTTGGTAATACCATCAACAGCCAATCATCAAACTGGAATCAGGTTAGTGTGGAAGGAAAAACAACCGATTATTCTGTAGAAGACGGACAGTTGGTTTCTATCGACCGTCCGTCCGGGTTTTTAGATCCTGGTTTTGAAACTATTGGTGCAGGAAGAGGTGGAACGTATGCTGCAGATGGTTCAAAATACCAATACAACCGTCTTTCTTTCTTTAGCAGATTAAACTATTCTTTCAAAGACCGTTACTTACTTCAAATGACAATTAGAAAAGATGGTTCGTCTAAATTTGGAGAAGACAGCCGTTGGGGAACTTTCCCCTCTATTGCCTTAGGATGGAAAATTGAGCAGGAAGATTTTTTCCCAAAGGATATGGTTCTTTCAACTTTAAAACTACGTGCAAGCTGGGGACAATTAGGTAACGAAGCTGCTTTAGGATATTACTCTGCAAATACATTGATTAAAACCGGAAATACTTTAGGTTCAGGTTATGTACAAGGAAACGGAAGCAACCCATGGCCGGGAAGTATTGCAATGGCATTAGAAAACAGAAACCTGCAATGGGAAACGACAGATTCTAAGAATATAGGTATTGATTATACCCTTTTGAAAGGAAAAATCAGCGGTTCGATGAACTACTACCATAATGTAACAGACAATTTACTGATTACAAAAAAACTGGCTCCATCTGCGGGAATTGACGACCCGGTTCTTAACGTAGGTAAAATCAGTAACAGCGGATTTGAATTTGAAGTCAATTACCGCGATCAGGTTAATGAATTCAAATACAACGCAGGTTTAAATTTTTCTACTCTTAAAAACAAAGTTGTAGAACTGGCAAACGAAGGACAAACAATCTACGGAGAAGGATTAAAATATGGAGACGAGCATTTTCCAACCCAAGCACGCGTAGGAAGCCCAATTAGTGGATTTTATTTGTACAAAACAGACGGAATTTTCCAATCTGCAGAAGAAGTAAACGCTCATAGCAAAAATGGTGTTTTATTACAGCCAAATGCGCAGCCCGGAGATATTCGTTTCAAAGATTTGAACGGAGATGGTGTTATAGATGAAAATGACAAAGCATACGCAGGAACAGGATTACCAAAATTAGAAGTAAACCTTAGCTTAGGCGCAAGTTATAAAGGTTTTGATTTTTCTGCTTTGATTGGAAGCGGCTGGGGTAATAAATTATACAACGGAAACAGGTATTTCTACGAATCTATGAACTCAGGAACCAATATGCTGGCTTCGACATTGAATTCATGGACACCGGAAAATCACAGTAACATTCCTCGTGCCGTATTACAGGATCCTAACGGAAACAGCCGCGAATCTGATCGTTTCCTTGAGAGTGGCGATTTTATCAGAATGCGCCAGATACAATTAGGATATACTATTCCGACCAAAATTTTAGGGAAAGCAAAAATAGACAAACTTAGATTTTATATAAGTGCTGAAAACTTGTTTACCATCACCAATTATTCAGGTATTGATCCGGAATTCTCACGCGAAAAAATAATTGACACTGGTGTTGACCGTTTTGTTTATCCATTTACAAGATCATTTGTATCTGGTGTTCAGTATATATTTTAATTCTATTTTAAAAAAGACATTATCATGAAAAAGATATTTTTAGTATTATCCACTATAGGTCTGTTCACTATCACAAGCTGTAGTGATTATCTGGACCAAAAATCTCCGGACGAACTTACTTCAGAAAATTTCTGGAGAAACAAAGCCGATGCCGAATCTGCCTTAGGCGCCACTTATGCGCAATTAGAATGTGCTGTTGATGTATGGGCTTTCGCCGAAGTAAAATGGCCGGTTGAGGCTTACCGTGAAGACATAAATGAATTAGGAAGCGACGCTTTAAACTACCAAAACTGGGTAGAACTTTCGACATTTACTTATACTAACGGAAATAGCCAGTTCACGAGTTATTGGAAAATCAATTACAGAGGAATCAGTAATGCCAATCAGGTTATTGATAAATTGCCACAAGTTCCGGCATCCACATTAAGTGATGCGGATCGCAGGCAAATTGAAGCAGAAGCCCGTTTTTTACGTGCTTATTATCACATGAAATTGCTTTTGAACTGGGATCAGATTTATATTAGAAACAAATACATTACTAAAGAAAGCGATCTCAACATTCCGTTATCAACACGTGCACAAGCCTGGGATTTTATTACAAGTGAATTTAAGGCTGCAGCCGATGTACTTCCTGCAAAACAATCTCAGGATAAAACCGGTCGTGCTACAAGCGGTGCCGCAAATAGTTATTTAGGATTTGCCTATATGACCAGAGCTTACGAAGAAACGGCTCAAAAGCAAGCATTCTTAAACGAAGCTCTTACAGCACTTAATAAAGTGCAGGGATATGAGTTGGTAAAAGATTATGTTTCTATGTTTGACGGAACTACCAAAAACACTAAAGAATCGATTTTCGAACTGCAATTCTCAGAAACTACAGCAAACGGAGCTTTCTACCGTAATGCACTTCACTATTGGATGGCAGCAGCTGAACTTGGCGGATGGGATGAAATTATTCCGAGTGCAATGCTTGTAAGCGAATTCAAAAAAGAAGGAAAAATTGCGACTACAGGAAATTATGATTCCCGTTTTTACGGAACCATTTTCTTCAAAGATCCTTACTTCAATGATCCGAACAATCCTTTGGTATTAGGAACTACTTATGATGAAAAATTTGGAGGTACAGACAAACCCGTATATCGTAAATACATCCCAAGTACGCAGGACAAAATGAATCAGGAATTTACAGCAATCAATATTCCGCTTATGAGGTATTCAAATGTATTATTGATGCAAGCCGAAGTCTTGAATGAATTAGGGCGCACCGGAGAAGCTATTCCGTATATCAACAAAGTTCGTAACAGAGCAGATATGCCGGCAATGACAGGTACAACCACAGCTGAGGTAAAAGCACAGATCGAGCACGAAAGAATTTTAGAATTCCCACTCGAGAACTATCGTTTTTATGATTTACGCCGTTGGAGAAAAACAAAAGCCGCACTTGATGCCGTAGGAAGAACTGGTTTTGATGCATCAAAAAACAACTTTTACCCAATTCCTTTGACAGAATTACAAGCGAATTAATCATTTAGCAAAGAATTCGATTAAAGTTTTTTTTCACCACAAATTCCACAAATTATCACTAATTAATCAAATTGATTATTTTTTAAATAATTTGTGGAATTACTTCGCCTGTTCGCTATCGCTCGGGTCGTGGCGAACTCTTTTCTAAAAATATGTAACGCAAAGAAACATTTAGTATATTATATCTAAATAGAAACACCACAAAAACAAAATAACATGGGCAAAAAGAAAATACTTTTTATTCTTGCATCCTTTTTTATAGTCCAATTGGGTTGGTCACAAAAGAGCTTTCCAATCTTAGAATCTGCCAAAAACAGTATCAACTACAAAGGAAACCCAACAAATGCTACAGACAGAAAATCATTGGCATTCTCAGATAAAGGCGCATGGTTTGCATTCGGATTCTTAGACGGATCAGAAGTACAGGCAGGATTTTCAGGACCTTTTTTAATGACAGAACAAAACGGGGTTTGGTTAAGTCCATCGTTTGTTTCGCTTCAGCTAAAGGATGAAAACAAACAGGAAGTCATCAACTGGAAAAGTGCATTGGTTGCTCAAAACAGTTACAACAGCCATTTAGAGCAGGAATTTAAAAACGAAAAAATAGAAATCAAACAGCAATTGGTGTTTTTATCAGCACATTCAGCATTACAAAAAACAAGTATTACCAATAAATCGGGCAAAGTAATCACGCTTTTTCCTTCGTATGATTCGAACATTTTTTTAGATGATTTACAATTATCAAAAGAAGGCAAAACTTTAAAAATCGTTTCCACGAAAAGTACTGCAACAGGTTATATTCAGTTTTTGAACAGTAATCCTGAAATTGAAATTACAAAACAAGGCTATAAAGCTCAGACAGAAAAACTGGTTTTGAAACCAAACGAAACCAAAGAAATTGTAATTGCCCAAACATTTATTTTCGCACAATATTCATGGAAGAATGAAAATGAAGCAATTGCAAAAACAGCATTCAATACCGTATTGAACAACACACAAAAAGAAAAAGAAAAGCAATTAGGACAATTAATTGCCAAAAAGAAAAGCATCTACAAAGACGGAGTCTATTCTGATTTGGTTGCAAAACTAGTATTGACATTACAAAACAATACAAGAATTGCCGCAGAAGGCTTAAAACACGGCGGACTTTTTCCGAGTTACAATTACGAATGGTTTCATGGTTTTTGGGCTTGGGACAGTTGGAAACATGCCGTAGCCGTAGCCAATTACGACGGTGAATTGGCAAAAAATCAAATGCGTGCTTTGTTCGATTACCAGGAACCAAACGGATTTATTCCGGATTGTATCTATAGAAACAATCTTCTTGAAGAAAACAATTACCGAAATACAAAAGCACCGCTTGCCGCTTGGGCAATCTGGAAAATTTATGAAAAAACGAAAGACGTCAATTTTATTAAAGAGTTTTATCCAAAGCTAAAATCATATCATAATTGGTGGTACAAAGAACGTGATCATGATCAGGATGGTTTATGCGAATTTGGATCAACAGACGGAACTTTAATAGCAGCAAAATGGGAAAGCGGAATGGACAATGCCGTTCGTTTTGATGACAGCAAAATCCTGAAAAACGGAGAAAAAGCCTATTCATTAGATCAGGAAAGTGTTGATTTGAATTCATTTTTATATGCTGAGAAAAACTATTTGAATAAAATGGCTGAGGTGCTAAAACTACCCCAAGAAGCTAAAAAATGGAAAGACGAAAACGTAACCTTAAAAGCTAAAATTCAGAATCAGTTTTGGGATGCAGCAACAGGCTGGTTTTACGACACCACAATCGACGGAAAAACATTGATAAAAGCAATGGGATGCGAAGGATATTCGCCAATTTGGTCAGAAGCAGCGACAGCTGAACAAGTAAAAGCAGCAAAAGGAAATATGCTGGACACCAATTCCTTAAACACTTTTGTTCCGTTACCAACACTGGCAGCTAATCATCCTAAATTCAAACCCGAAGGCGGCTATTGGAGAGGACCCGTTTGGTTGGATCAAAGTTATTTCGGAATAAACGGATTAGAAAAATACGGATACACAAACGAAGCAAACGAATTGGCGCACAAACTAATTTATAATGCCGAAGGAGTTTTAGACAAAGGCACATCGATTAGAGAAAATTATCAGCCTGTTACAGGAAAAGGATTAGAAGCCTTTAACTTTAGCTGGTCAGCTTCTCATTATTTAATGCTGATTTTAGAAGATAAATAGTGAGTCAGAATTGATGAATTAAAATCTAAATGATAAAAACATTAAAAAAAAAATCTGCTAAATCTGCGAGAGAAAACTTTTAACACATAGAAACATAGATTTTAAAACCATGTTTCTATGTGTTTAATCAAAGTTTTATAATTTACAGACAATGAGTTAAGAATAACTATCTAAATTTGATTAACACAACAATATTACAAAGTATGTTCAACCAAAATATATCGTTCACAAAAATAGTATTAGCGGCGTTGTTTATTGCAAATTGCAATTCGACGCCTGTTTTTGCTCAAAGTAAAAAAACAACAGTTACTGAAAAGAAAGATCCGCAGCGTTTTTTCTCAAAGCCTGATTTAATGCAAATCGGGGTTTATTATTATCCGGAACAATGGCCAAGAGAACAATGGGAACGTGATCTTAAAAATATTAAAAAACTAGGATTCGAATTTACGCATTTTGCTGAGTTTGCCTGGACTTATATGGAGCCTGAAGAAGGAAAATATGATTTTAAATGGCTGGACGATGCTTTGGCTATAGCCGAAAAACAAGGCTTAAAAGTAATTCTTTGTACACCAACGCCTACCCCGCCGGCCTGGATGGGAGAAAAATATCCTGAGATTTATTTGGTCGATGCAAACGGACGCCGCAGAGAACATGGCAACAGAGCAAATGTATCTATTACGAATGAAAAATACCGTGAATTTACAGATCAGATCGTAACAGAATTAGGAAAAAGATACGGTAAGAATAAAAACATCATGGGTTGGCAAATCGATAATGAACCTTTGGGAACTGCCGATTTTAGCCCTTCTGCCCGCAAAGCATTTCAAACCTGGCTTAAAGCCAAATACGGAACAATCGAAAAACTGAATACAGAATGGGTAGGGAATTTCTGGAGTACGAGGTACAACAATTTCGATCAAATTGTTCTGCCAAATGCAGAGATTTATGTGGAAGACAAACTAAGTCCTCATGCAGTTTTAGATTTTAAAAGATTTACTTCGGATGCACAAGGAGAATATCTTAACAGACAAGCTGAAATTCTTCGTAAATACGTTGACCCAAAACAATGGATTACAACCAACTTTACGAATGTAATTTATGATGCCGATCCAAGAAGTGCTGACAAAATGGATTTTGTTACGTACACAATGTATCCTGTAAGCGGGAGAAATTCATTAGGAGGTCAGAATTTTAGAATGGGACATCCTAACAAAATTTCGGAAGCCAATGATTATTACAGGTCTATAACTGGTATTACCGGTGTTATGGAACTGCAGCCCGGACAAGTAAACTGGGCAGGAATAAATCCGCAATTGCTTCCTGGAACGGTTCACATGTGGATCTCACAGGCTTTTGGCGGAGGCTGTTCTTTTACCTGCACCTACAGATACAGACATCCACTGGGAAGCAGCGAAATGTATCATGACGGAATCGTAGGAACAGATGGTGTAACATTGAGTGAAGGCGGGAAAGAGTTTGTACAATCGATCGAAGACATGAAATTGCTTCGTAAAGAATACAATCCAAAAGCGGTAATTCCGGAGAATCTTTCGAAAAGAAAAACAGGCTTTTTATGGAGTCATGAAAATCTTTGGGATTTAGAAAACCAAAAACAAACGGAATTCTGGAGTACGTGGAGACATAGAACTACTTATACATCAGCTGTAAAATCAACTGGCGCACCTATGGATTTTATTACAGAAGAAGACGATTTCTCGACTTATCCGTTTATTGTAGCTCCGGCTTACCAACTGATCGATCAAAAATTAGTCGAAAAATGGACTAAATATGTAGAGAACGGAGGAAATTTAATTCTTTCCTGCCGTACGGGTCAAAAGGATAGAAACGGACATTTCTTTGAAGCCAAATGGAATGCACCAATCGTACCTTTAATTGGTGCCGATGTAGAATTCTTTGACATGCTTGTTGAAGACGTAAACGGAACAATAACTGCCGGAACAAATACTTATAAATGGAATACCTGGGCTGATGTTTTAAACCCGAAACAAGGAACAGAAATTTTGGCTACTTATGCAGATCAGTTTTACAAAGGCAAAGCAGCGGCGGTTACCAGAAAATTAGGCAAAGGAACAATCACGTATATTGGTGCAGAAAGTAAAGACGGAAACTTAGAAAGACAAGTAGTTCGAACAATTTACGAACGTGCAAAAGTTGCCATCGAAGACTTGCCAAAAGGAGTATTTATCGAATGGAGAGATGGTTTTTATGTAGGTGTAAACTATACAAACGAGGCTATCAACTTGCCAATTCCAAAAGGAAGCAAAATATTGGTAGGACAAAATCCGTTGCAACCGGCTCAGGCTGTTATTTGGAAATAAAAAGTTTACAATGAAGTAAAAGTTAGCCACGAATTCACGATTTTTTTTAACAAAATCCATATAAATTCGTGAATTCGTGGCGAAAAAAAACAACTATAATTATAACCTGCAAGGTCAGAAAAAGACCTTGCAGGATTACTTAAACATACAAAAAAATAACAATGACTTTTTCAGAAGCAACTATTCAGGATTTAGTAAAAGAACATTACGGATTAAATGTGTCCGTAAAAGCATTAAATGGATATGACGAATTAAATTTTCTTTTATCGAATGAGAAAAACGAAAAATACATTCTAAAAGTATCCAATGAAAGTCATCCGTTTCCTTTTTTAGAAGCGCAGATTAGCATTATTCAGCATCTTAAAAAAAGCAGTATTTCAGATTGTTTTCAACATTTTAGCATCAATAAACAAGGAGAAGAATTAACTAAAATAGTTAAGGGTTCTAAAGTGTACTACATCAGGATCCTAAACTTTTTAGAAGGTACTTTCTGGGTGGACGAAAAAGACAAAACAAGCGAATTACATCACAACTTAGGTTCTTTTTTAGGCAAAATGGATCATGCGTTACAGGATTTTTCACATCCGGCAATGCATCGCAGCTATACTTGGGATATAAGCCGTGCGAGCGAAGCAAGTGACAACTTAAAATATATTTTAAATCACGAAAAAAGACGTATTGCAGGATATTTTCTGCTGCAATTTGATACTGAGGTTTTGCCACAAATACACCGTTTAAGACATGCTTATATTCATAACGATGCCAACGATTATAATGTACTGGTTCAAGAAAATCGCATTAACGGATTGATCGATTTTGGCGATATGGTTTATACCGCATTGATCAATAATTTGGCAATAGCCTGTACTTATGCAATGCTCGACGAAGAAGATCCGTTGGGAGTTGCGGCTGCGATTGTTGCAGGATATCATAAAGCGTACGCATTGACAGAGCAGGAATTGGATTTATTGTATTATTTAATTGCCGGACGACTTTGTATTAGCGTCACACAATCGGCGTATAATGCGTCATTAGACAGTAATAATGAGCATCATTTTATTACTGAAAAACCAGCTTGGGATTTGTTGTATAAGTTAATCCAAATTAATCCAATCAAGGCACAGGATACTTTTAGAAAAGCGTGTGGTTTTACCGGATTAATCAATGAAGACGATTATAGCGATTTACTGGAAGTGCGTAAAAAGAAAATAGGTCGAAATCTAAGCATTGGTTACAAAGACAAATTGAAAATTGTAAAAGGAGCTTTGCAATATTTATACGACGATAAAGGAAGAACATTTGTAGATTGTGTCAATAATCCTTCGCATGTTGGGCATTGCCATCCGGTTATAGTTCGAAAAATGCAAAAGCAAATTGCCACTTTAAATACCAATACCCGATATCTAAATGATGCCATAACCGAATATGCCGAAAAATTAACCGCAACATTACCGGAGAAACTAAGCGTTTGCTATTTCGTAAATTCAGGTAGTGAAGCCAACGATTTAGCAATCAGAATGAGTCGTCATTTTACCAAACAAAAAGATATTATTGTATTAGATCATGCTTATCACGGAACTTCTACGGTAGCAATGGAAATGAGTCCGTATAAATTTGACAGCAAAGGCGGTTCTGGTCAAATGCCGTGGATCCACAAAGCGATTAATCCGGATTTGTATCGTGGTCCGTATAAATATGGCGATGCAAAAGCAGGCGAAAAATACGCGGCAGATGTTCAAAGAATCATCGAAGACCTAAAAAAGGAAAACAAAGCGCCTGCCGTATTTATTTGTGAAACTTTATTGGGCGTTGGAGGTCAGATTCCGTTACCGGAGAATTATCTAAAAACGGCTTACGAATATGTCAGAGCAGCCGGAGGTGTTTGTATTGCCGATGAAGTTCAGGTTGGTTTTGGCAGAATTGGAGATCATTTCTGGGGATTTGAATTGCAAAATGTAGTTCCGGATATTGTAGTTTTAGGAAAACCAATTGGTAACGGTCATCCTTTGGCAGCTGTAATTGTAACAGAAGAAATTGCAGATGCTTTTAATAACGGACTGGAATATTTCAACACCTTTGGCGGAAATCCCGTTTCTATGACAACAGGATTAGCCGTTTTAGATGTTATTCAGGAAGAAGAAATGCAGCAACATGCCTTAGAAGTTGGAAATCATTTGATGAACGGACTTAAAGGTTTAATGACAAAATATCCAATCATCAGTGACGTTCGCGGACATGGATTGTTCATTGGTGCCGAAATGGTAAAAGACAGAACAACAATGGAACCAGCAGTTCCTGAAATAGATATCGTAGTCGAAAAACTGAAAGCCAACGGCTATTTATTAAGTACGGACGGACCTTTACACAATGTCTTAAAAATAAAACCACCAATGCCGTTTAGTAAACAAAATGCGGATGAAATGGTAAGATTATTAGATATCGCATTAAGCGAATTGTAAAAGAAATCTCGGCACAAAGGCACAAATTCGCCAAGGTTTTTGTGCTTAAACTTTGCGTCTTAGCGCCTTTGTGGCGGGAATTATATATAAGTATTAAAATGAATGATAATAATATCCTTTCCAAGAGTTCTATTCATCTTGAAGGTTTAGAAAAACAATTAGAGGGTAAATTATTTTACGATCATACCATGCGTTTGCTTTACGCAACAGATGCCAGCGCTTATAAAGAAATGCCTTTGGCGGTAGCGATTCCGAAAACAAAAGAAGACATTCAGAAAATTATTGCTTTTGCAAGAGAGAATAATAGCAGCGTGATTCCGCGTGCGGCGGGAACTTCGCTTGCAGGTCAGGTAGTTGGAAATGGGATCATAGTTGATATCTCGCAGGAATTCACCAAGATTATCTCAGTAGATCAGGTAAATAAATCGGCTTGGGTAGAACCTGGCGTAATTCGAGATGAACTGAATCTTCATTTGAAACCGTACAAACTCTTTTTTGGACCTGAAACTTCGACAAGTAATCGCTGTATGATTGGCGGAATGGTCGGGAACAATGCTTGTGGCGCAAGATCCGTCATTTATGGATCTACGCGTGAACATTTACTCGAAATCAAAGGTTTTTTGGCCGATGGCAATGAAGTTACTTTTGGTTCGTTAACAAACGCCGAGTTTGAAGACAAATGCAATGGAATCAATGTTGTAAGCCCTTTAGAACAAGCGATTTATGTTCAGGCAAAAGAAATATTATCCTCTGCTGAAAACAGAACTTTATTCGAAGATAATTTCCCCAAGAAAACAATTCCGAGAAGAAATACAGGTTATGCTTTGGATTTACTGGCAGATTCTATGCCTTTTGGAGCTTTTGATGAAAAATTCAATTTTTGTAAATTAATTGCAGGATCTGAGGGAACTTTATTTTTTTCTACGGCTATAAAACTAAATTTAGTTGAGGCGCTGAAACCTTTTGCCGCTTTAATATGCATTCATTTTGACAGTATCAATGAAGCGCTAAAAGCAAATATAGAAGCGCTGAAATTTAATCCCGATAGTGTCGAGTTAATTGACCATTATATTTTGGAATGTACCAAAGAAAACATTGAGCAAAGCAAGAATCGTTTTTTTGTAAAAGGAGATCCTCAGGCCATTTTAGCAGTTGAGTTTTTAAGAAATTCACAAGAAGAAATTGATACAGTTGCAAAAGAGATGGAAGCTTTAATGCGTTCTAAAAATCTAGGCTATCATTTTCCGATTGTGTACGGTGACGACACCAATAAAGTCTGGGCATTAAGAAAAGCGGGGTTGGGTTTATTATCGAACATTCCGGGTGATGCAAAAGCCGTTGCCGTCATTGAAGATACGGCTGTAGATGTGAATGATTTACCGGATTTTATCGAAGATTTTAATGCCATATTAAAAGAGCGAAACTTAAACTGTGTGCATTATGCGCATGCGGCAACGGGAGAATTACATTTACGTCCTATTATAGATTTAAAAACAAAAGAAGGCACAGCAATCTTTAGAACCATAGCCACGGACATTGCTCATTTAGTAAAGAAATACAAAGGTTCTTTGAGCGGAGAACATGGTGACGGAAGACTTCGAGGAGAATTTATTCCGCTAATGTTAGGCGAAAAAATCTATCAATTGTTTATCCAAATAAAACAAGTTTGGGATCCTTGGGGCGTTTTTAATCCGGGTAAAATTGTCAATACACCACCAATGGATTCCAGTTTAAGATACACGGCAGGTCAGGAAACACCAATGCCGGAAACGTATTTTGATTTTTCTGAACATAACGGAATCCTGCGCGCTGCCGAAATGTGCAACGGATCCGGTGATTGCAGAAAAACAGAGAAAAGCGGTGGTACAATGTGCCCAAGTTATATGGCGACACGCGACGAAAAACATACGACACGCGCCAGGGCAAACATGCTGAGAGAAACCATTACAAACTCGACAAAAGCGAATAAGTTTGACGACGAGAATCTTCTCGATGTACTTGATTTATGTTTAAGCTGCAAAGGTTGTAAATCTGAATGCCCTTCGAATGTTGATATGGCAAAATTAAAAGCAGAAACATTACAACAATATCATGACAAAAACGGAGTCAAATTCCGTTCGAGATTAATTGGAAATACACCAAAAATAAATCAATTGTTTGCTGCAATTCCGTGGATGTATAATTTCTCTACAAAAGGAGCTTTGGGAAATGCCATCAAAAAGGCAACTGGTTTTGCTACAGAAAGAAAACTGCCTTTGATGCACAAAATCACTTTTGCCAAATGGATGAAAAATCACATTCAACAAGGAAATTTTGCAAATGGCAAAGTATATTTATACAATGATGAATTCCTTAATTATTATGATGTCGAAATTGGTCAGACAACCGTCAAGCTTCTGAATCGTTTGGGTTATCAGGTTGAAATTCCTAAAATCGGAATCAGCGGAAGAACTTATCTTTCGAAAGGAATGCTTAAAGAAGCACGAGAAATTGCCGAACAAAATACCCGGGATTTTGAGAGGACAATTCCTGAAAACGGTATTTTAATAGGAATCGAACCTTCGGCAATATTGAGTTTTCGGGATGAATATCCTGATTTATGCCGTGGCGATTTAAAAACAAAAGCGAAAGTATTTGCTAAAAAAACTTTTTTGATTGAAGAATTTTTAGCCAAAGAACTTGACGCAGGGCGAATTTCATCTGACAGTTTTACTGATAAAACAGAGCGGGTTCGCATGCATGGACATTGTTTTCAGAAAGCTTTGTCATCATTGGTTCCGTTAAAGAAAATTTTAATGTTGCCAAAAAATTATACTGTTCTTAATATTCCAAGTGGCTGTTGCGGTATGGCGGGATCTTTTGGTTACGAAAAAGAACATTATGATATTTCTATGAAAATAGGCGAATTGGTTTTATTCCCAACCATTCGTTCAGAAGAAGAGGCGACATTAATTTCGGCATCCGGAACAAGCTGCAGACATCAAATATCAGATGGTACAGGCAGAAAAGCACAACATCCGGTAGAGATACTTTATGAGGCTTTAGCATAAGTTGAAATGGAATACCAGTATAAAATAAACAATTTGCCACAACAAAGCAGTGATAGTTTTTTAAGAAGTAAAAGATAGCGTAGTGCTATCTTTTTTTGTTACGTTCAAAAGGGTATCTTTGCCGCTTAAATAAAGAAAATCAGTCTTTTTAAAGCTAGAGACTAAATTAGAGAGCTGTAGGTCTCACAACATTACAACTATTTAATTTTAAGCAACTTAATAACATGAATTACTTATCTGTAGAAAATATTTCCAAATCATTTGGCGAAAGAACCTTATTTGATAACATTTCTTTTGGAATCAATAAGGATCAAAAAATTGCTTTCATTGCCAAAAATGGCTCTGGAAAAACAACTATTATGAGTATTATCAATGGTTTGGAAGAACCGGATACAGGTCAGGTAGTTTTAAGAAAAGGGATCAAAATGGCTTTTCTTTCACAAAACAATAACTTACAAGAAGAGCTGACAATTGAAGAAAGCATATTTGCATCGGATAATGAAACGCTGAAAGTTATCGAAGCCTACGAAAAAGCCCTTGAAAATCCAGAAGACGAAGAAGCTTATCAAAAAGCTTTTGACGGAATGGACCAGCATAATGCCTGGGATTTTGAAACACAATACAAGCAAATTCTGTTTAAATTGAAACTGGAAAACTTTAAACTAAAAGTAAAAAGTCTTTCCGGTGGTCAGAAAAAACGTTTGTCATTGGCTATTATCCTGATCAATCGTCCTGATTTATTAATTCTGGATGAACCTACCAATCACCTGGATCTTGAAATGATCGAATGGCTGGAAAGTTATTTTGCCAAAGAAAATATTACACTGTTTATGGTAACGCACGACCGTTTCTTCCTGGAACGTGTATGTAATGAAATCATAGAATTAGACAACGGAAAACTATACCAATACAAAGGAAATTATTCGTACTACTTAGAGAAAAAAGAAGAACGAATTGCTTCTGAAAACTCTAGTGTTGACAAAGCCCAAAACCTATTCGTAAAGGAATTGGAATGGATGCGCCGTCAGCCAAAAGCGAGAACGACAAAATCGAAATCACGTCAGGATGACTTTTATGTAATAAAAGAAAAAGCACAAAGCCGCCGTCGCGAAAATAAAGTCGAGCTTGAAATCAATATGGAACGTATGGGAAGTAAGATTATCGAGCTTCACAAAATTTCAAAAAAATTCAAAGACCACGTTATTTTAGATAACTTCAGTTTTGACTTCCAACGTGGAGAACGTATCGGAATTATTGGTAAAAATGGTACCGGAAAATCAACTTTCCTTAATTTATTGACGGGAACTCTTCCACTCGATTCCGGAAAAGTTGTTGTTGGCGAAACCATCAAAATTGGGTATTATACCCAAAGCGGAATCAACCCAAAACCGGGACAGCGTGTTATCGATGTTATAAAGGAATACGGAGAATATATTCCGTTAATGAAAGGAAAGATTATTTCGGCTTCACAATTATTGGAGCGTTTCCTTTTTGATGCCAAAAAACAATACGATTTCGTTGACCGATTAAGCGGTGGAGAATTAAAACGTTTGTACTTATGTACTGTTTTAATTCAGAATCCTAACTTCCTTATTCTCGATGAACCTACAAACGATTTGGATATCGTAACATTAAATGTACTGGAAAGTTTTCTTTTGGATTATCCGGGATGTTTAGTAGTTGTTTCTCACGACAGGTACTTTATGGATAAAATCGTAGATCACTTATTCATTTTCAGAGGACAAGGTGTTGTTGAAGATTTCCCTGGAAACTACTCTGATTTCAGAGCGTATGAAGACAGTGCCGATGTAGCTCAAAAAGAAGAAAACAAGGCAGAGAAAAAAGACTGGAAGCAAAATAATCCAACCGGAAACCTGACTTTTAACGAGCAAAAAGAATATCAAAAACTGGAAAGAGAAATCAAGGATTTAGAAATTGACAAAACTAAAATCGAACAATTATTCTCTGACGGAAAAGTAGCAGACGCTGATATTGAGAAAAAAGCAAACGAATTGCAAAACATCATCAATAAAATAGATCAGAAAGAAGAGCGTTGGTTTGAACTTTCGGCTAAAATCGAGGGATAAATACTACACTTGTATTCACAAAGAAAACGCAACGCCCCGCTAAGATTTTTTTTTGTGAAGCTTTGTGCTTTCTTTGTGAATCTCTGTGAAACAAAAAACAATTCAATTTTATTATATTTGCCTGCATTAAAAAAAAAAAAAACATATGAAATACTTATTATCAGCAATTTTTGCAATGACTTTATTTGTTTCTTGTTCTTCTAGCGACAAAGATTCAAAAAAAACAGACTACACTGTCGAGAACGAAAAAGAAATCACTGATTACATCGCCAAAAACAAACTAACAGCAACAAGAACTGCTTCTGGTTTGTATTATATTATCAACGAGCCTGGAACAGGAGCTCAGCCCACAGCAACTTCAAATGTAACTGTAGCTTACAGAGGATATTTTACCAATGGTCAAATATTTGATCAAAGCGCACAAGGAATTTCTTTTCCATTAAATAAAGTAATTCAAGGTTGGACAGAAGGTATTCCTCTTTTTAAAGAAGGAGGTAAAGGAGCTTTACTAATACCTTCACATTTAGGTTACGGAAATTCCGGCACTAATGGTATACCGGGAGGCGCAGTATTGATTTTTGATATTAATTTACTTAAAGTCAATTAATAAAAACTCAAAAGATCTAAAAAAAAGCCACAACAGAAAAATTATTTGTTGTGGCTTTTTTTTATGAAGCAGAAAAACAGAGACTGCGACCGCGACTGAAAACGAATCCTACCAGGGAATCGGGTTATAATCTTTCAGGAATTTTCCGCACCAGTGCTTTCCGGTATTGATTCCGTCAAACAAAGGATCCATTACACGTGCTGCTCCATCTACAATATCCAATGGTGGTTGAAAATCTTCTAATTCCTGTTTCTTTTTCGCCAATTCAGCAGGATCTTCATCGGTTACCCAACCTGTATCAACAGCATTCATAAAAATACCGTGTTTGGCCAAAGTTCCGGATGATGTATGCGTTAACATATTCAAAGCGGCTTTTGCCATATTCGTATGCGGATGACGGTCTTCTTTAAAGAAACGATGAAACTTACCTTCCATAGCCGATACATTTATAATATGTTTTTTTCCTGTATTGTCTTTTTTCATCACTTCCGAAAGTCGGTTACACAATACAAAAGGCGCAACAGAATTTACCAGTTGCACTTCGATCATTTCGGTCGTTTCAATTTGTCCCAGACGCAAACGCCAGCTGTTTGTTTTACGCAAATCGACTTGTTGTAAATCGGCATCGAGTTCTCCTTCCGGAAAAACTTCATTGGCCACCAATGCATTATCGAAAGAATACGGAATTTGAGACAATTGGGCCGAAGCGCGCAAACCAATTCCGGGTTCAGGTCCGTGCCAGGTTACCGGCATATTTTCGTTTGAAGAAGCTCCGGATGTCAGCATTTTTAATTCATCCAGACAATTCAAATGATCCCCTAATAATTCCTGTGCTTGTTTAGGCAAGGCATGTATTGGTAATGCTTCATTTTGCATTAAATGCGAATAAAATCCTGCCGGACGTCTCACCGTTTGAGCCGCATTATTAATTAAAATATCTAAGCGTTCGTATTTTTGCTCAATAAAATTGCAAAAAATCTCCACACTTGGTATGTGTCTTAAATCTAAACCGTGAATTTTTAAGCGATGTCCCCAATCCATAAAATCATCTTCTTTGGCAAAACGCAAAGCCGAATCTACCGGAAAACGGGTTGTAGCAATAACAGTTGCTCCGCCACGCAAAAGCATCAAAGTAATATGATAACCAATTTTTAACCGGGAACCGGTAATAATAGCCACTTGCCCTTTTACATCGGCGGTCTGGAAACGTTTGGCATAATTAAAATCACCGCAATCTGTACACATTGTGTCATAAAAGTGATGCATCTTGGTAAATTCCGTTTTGCAAACGTAACAATTTCTGGGTGTTTCGAGTTCTAATTGTTCTTTATGGGTAAGATCAGTATACGCTAATAATTTAGGAGCAACAAATACACTCGCCTCACGCGCATGACGAATACCGGTTTCTTTACGGGCCGTTTTGTCTTTCTTCTCTTTTTTACGTTTGGCTGCCTGTACGCCGTCTTTAATTCGCCTTGAGAATTCATCTCTGTCAGGTCTCGAAAACATTCCTGCTTCCCTGATCAAAGCGATTCGTTGTTCCTTCGGAATATCAAATATCAGATCTGTATTCGTATTCAATTGTGCTAAAACAGCAATGCATCGATTAATTTCTTCAGAAGATATCTTACTTGTATCCTCTATTTCTTGCTTCAACATCATAAAAAACGTATTACTATTAGCTTAAAATTAAAGTTCGCAAATATAGTCTTTTTAAAAGTTGGAAAAGTTCAAAATCAAAAGTCATAAAGCAACATCCATGTCTTTAAAACTTTCGACTTTACGACTTTCGACTTTTTTGTATCTTCGCGCCTACTTGTAAACATTGATATGCTATTTCAGATAAAATCTTATTTAAAATTCCTTTGGGAATCAAAAAATGAACATGGAGTTCATTCGCCGTTTGTGTTTAGTTTATTGACAAAATGTTTTTACGACAAGAAACCAAAACCCGAATATTCGATCCTGAAAAACTATCGAAAATCATTACTCCATAACAAAAACTTTATTGAAGTAACTGATTTTGGTGTCGGTTCAAAAGTATTTAAATCAAATAGAAGACAGATTTCGAAAATTGCATCAACAGCAGGAATTTCTCCAAAACGTGCCGAATTATTATTTCGGGTAACCAATTATTTTCAGCCAAAAAATATTCTTGAAATTGGAACTTCATTGGGATTAGGAACTTCTGCTCTGGCATTGGGCAATAAAGATTCTTTTTTACTTAGTCTTGAAGGTTGCCAAAATACACTTTCAGTTGCTGAAAATTTATTTAATGAACAATTTCCAGATTTTAACTTTGAGTTTCTAAATTTAGAATTTGGTGAATTCTTGAAAGATTCTGCTACTATTTGTGATTGGAACCTAATATATTTCGACGGTAACCACTCAAAGAAAGCCACTATCGCTTATTTTGACCTTTTATTACCAACAATAACAAATGATGCTGTTTGGATTTTTGATGATATTCATTGGTCTATAGAAATGGAAGAAGCGTGGGAAATCATAAAAAACCATCCAAAAGTAACCGTAACCATTGATACCTTTCGATGGGGATTTGTATTTTTTAGGTATGAGCAGGAAAAAGAACATTTTGTCATCAGGGCATAAAAAAAAGACAACCATTTCTGATTGCCTTTTAATACTAATTCAATTTATTCAATTATTTTTTTGCAGCTGCTGTTTCTTCAGATTTAGCACCCATTCTGTTAACAGTATACATTGGGGCAAATTTCAATTTCAGACCTGCGATTTTTCTATTATCAGAAGATGTTAGGCCTTCTTTTTCAACCGTATTTTTTCGGCTGTCAAGTGCTTCGTACATCAGTTTAACTTCATCCCAGTCTTCACGGGAATATTTATCTTTATTATTCTCTACAGTATGCACGAACTGTTGGTATACACTATGAATATTTTTAGCGTTTACCCAATCAAAATTCATATCATCTCCAATTTTTCCTTCACCAAATAAGGCGTTTCTCAATTGTTGTTTTGGGCTTGGAGCGGGAGGGGCAAAAACGGTGGTCATTTCATTTTTGAATTCTTCGTATTTGATTTTACTCGCATTTATCTTTTCTGTAGCAGCTGAGTTGTCTTTAATATCTGCAAGTGCCATTTGAGCATCTGCAGCTTTTCTGTCATACTCTGCTTCAACATCTTTCCAGTCTGCTTTCAAATCGTCTGCTTTTACATTTTTAACTGAATCGACGTAGGCTACATAAGAGTCGATTGTTTTTTGAGCTTTCTCTTGTTTCTCATCTTTACACGATGTAAAAGCCAATGCAACTAATGCAATTCCTGATAATAATTGTATGTTTTTCATAATTCTGATTATTTAAGATTAGATATTAACAAATGTAGGCTACAAAACCGCGCTTAATATTACATAATTATCACTTTTACAATATTTAAAACATTATAATTCAATAAAATCATAAAAAAATGGTAATTATACAAAAACAATCCGAAACGATATAACATCTTTTTCTGTGATTAATTTATAATTTATCCAGACCAATAATCAGGTTAAACTGATTACTTAAAACACAACCGTTTCTGTAACAAAAATCAATTTAAGGCTACTTATCGTTTATTGAAAAGTGTTTTGTACTTTTAAATCCAAAATTGTAAATCGAAATGGCAAATCCATTAATTAAAATAACCAACATCAAACGAGATTTTGTATTAGGTAACGAAATTGTTTATGTTTTAAAAGGCATAGATTTAGAAATAAACAAAGGAGAATACGTGGCTTTAATGGGACCTTCGGGATCCGGAAAATCGACTTTAATGAATTTATTAGGTTGTTTAGATACGCCAACTTCCGGACATTATGTTTTAAACGGAAAAGATGTCAGTAAAATGAAAGACGATGAACTGGCCGAAATTCGAAACAAAGAAATCGGATTTGTATTTCAAACCTTCAATCTTTTGCCCAGAACTACCGCTTTAGACAATGTAGCCTTACCCATGATTTATGCCGGATATTCGAAATCTGAGCGTAGTGCACGTGCGATTGAGGTACTCAAACAAGTAAATCTTGCCGACAGAATGGACCATCAGCCCAATCAGCTTTCAGGAGGACAGCGTCAGCGTGTTGCCATTGCCCGCGCTTTGGTCAACAAACCTTCAATTATATTGGCCGATGAACCAACCGGAAACTTAGACAGTAAAACCTCTGTAGAAATCATGAAGCTTTTTAGCGATATTCACGCTCAGGGAAACACTGTAATCCTGGTAACACACGAAGAAGATATTGCCGCTTATGCACATCGTGTAATTCGTTTGCGTGATGGCATAATCGAAAGCGACACTACTAAATAATTTTAGATTTCAAATAAGTTTAACCGTTTATTTGTTTAATTGTTTAATCGCAAAAGGAAAAACTTAGTCACTTAGCATCTCAGCAACTTAGCAGCTTAGAAAAAAAATGAAAGTATATACAAAAACAGGAGACAAAGGAACGACAGCTCTTTTTGGAGGCACACGTGTTCCCAAAGATCATATCAGGATTGACAGTTACGGAACTGTCGACGAATTGAACTCTTATATAGGACTCATTCGCGATCAGGAAATCGATGCACATTATAAAACTATTTTAATCGAAATTCAGGATCGTCTTTTTACCGTTGGTGCTATTTTAGCCACTCCGGCAGAAAAAGAAGTCTTAAAAAACGGGGAACTTCGTTTGAAAAACCTTGGTATTATAGAAACTGACATTGAATTATTAGAGAACGAAATAGATAAAATGGAAGAAAGCCTTCCGCCAATGACTCATTTTGTTTTGCCCGGAGGTCATCCAACCGTGTCACATTGTCATATTGCGCGTTGTATTTGTCGTCGTGCAGAACGTTTGGCAGTACATTTAAGCCATAATGAGCACGTTCATGAAATCGCAATCAAGTACTTAAACCGACTTTCTGACTATCTTTTTGTCTTGGCACGGAAGTTGTCGTCAGACTTAAAAGCGGATGAAGTGAAATGGATTCCGAGAAAATGAAATTTTAGATTTCAGAGTTAAGATTTTAGATTAAGAGCTTAAAAATCTAAAATCAACAATCTAAAATCCGCAATTTATAGAGACGTTCTTAAATTTTCTTAAAATAAATCAAAATTTACTTGTCTTTTTCAGTAAAAAATTTATTTTTGCACAAACTAAACAGATAACAGATGTATTGGACATTAGAATTAGCATCTTATTTAAGTGATGCGCCATGGCCTGCTAACAAGGATGAACTTATTGACTACGCCATTAGAGCTGGTGCTCCATTAGAAGTAGTAGAAAACCTTCAATCAATCGAAGATGAAGGAGAGATATATGAATCAATGGAAGAAATTTGGCCTGATTATCCAACAGACGAAGATTATCTTTGGAATGAGGATGAATATTAAAAAATAAACCAAAGGAAAAAGTCTCATCACCGAGGCTTTTTTTTTGGTTCAAATACACATTTACATAAAAATAGAAATACCATAAATCATGAGTTTCATAAACAGTATTATTAAAGTCTTTGTAGGTGATAAATCACAGAAAGATGTCAAAGCTTTACAGCCCTATTTAAACAAAATTAAAACATTCGAAACCAGCCTTATGGGTTTGTCTCATGACGAATTGAGAGCTAGAACCGTTTATTTTAAAGAAAAAATAAAACAAGCCAGAGCTGATAAAGATGCTAAAATTGCTTCGCTTAAAGCAGAAGTAGAAAACATTGAAGACATCGACAAAAGAGAAGATCTTTATGATGCTATAGACGCTCTTGAAAAAGAGGCTTATGAAATCTCTGAGAAAACTTTATTGGAAATTCTTCCTGAAGCTTTTTCTGTTGTTAAAGAAACAGCGCGTCGTTTTAAAGACAATTCTTTTATAGAAGTTACTGCAACTCCTAAAGACCGCGAATTTTCAGCCAACAAAACATATATCACTATCGATGGTGATAAAGCTGTTTGGGCAAACAAATGGAATGCTGCCGGTAAAGAAATTACATGGGACATGATTCACTATGATGTTCAGTTAATTGGTGGTATGGTATTGCACGAAGGTAAAGTTGCCGAGATGCAAACGGGTGAAGGTAAAACTTTAGTAGCAACACTTCCGCTTTACTTAAACGCTTTGACAGGAAACGGTGTACACTTAGTAACCGTGAATGATTACCTGGCAAAACGTGATAGTACCTGGAAAGCGCCTTTATTCGAATTTCACGGTTTAACTGTTGATTGTATCGATAATCACCAGCCAAGTACAGAACAAAGAAAAAAAGCATACGACGCTGATATCACTTACGGAACCAACAACGAATTTGGTTTTGATTATTTAAGAGATAACATGGCACATTCGCCAGCAGATTTAGTACAAAGAAAACACAACTACGCTATTGTCGATGAGGTCGATTCTGTATTGATTGATGATGCAAGAACACCACTTATTATTTCCGGACCGGTTCCTCAGGGAGATCGTCATGAATTTAATGAGCTGAAACCAAAAATCGAAAACTTAGTTGCGCTTCAACGTCAACTGGCAAATGGTTTCTTAGCTGAAGCTAAAAAATTAATCAAAGAAGGAAACACAAAAGAAGGTGGTTTCTTATTATTGAGAGCTTACAGAAGTTTACCTAAAAATAAAGCATTAATTAAATTTTTGAGTGAAGAAGGAATCAAACAATTGCTTCAAAAAACTGAAAATCAATACATGCAGGATAACAATCGCGAAATGCATAAAGTGGATGAGGCTTTGTATTTTGTAATTGAAGAAAAAAACAATCAGGTAGAATTGACTGATAATGGTATTCAATACCTTTCAGGAGATACAG
Source organism: Flavobacterium aquidurense (assembly GCF_002217195.1). Lineage (NCBI taxonomy): Bacteria > Pseudomonadati > Bacteroidota > Flavobacteriia > Flavobacteriales > Flavobacteriaceae > Flavobacterium > Flavobacterium aquidurense. The sequence continues at coordinate 25,000 of NZ_MUGR01000055.1, forward strand.
ACCCGGACTTTTTCGTACTTCCGGATATCGGAACTGAAATTGCAGCGATCGAAAAACAAAAACTGGATAAAGACGGTGAAGCAGAAGCTAAAGAAAGATTATTCCAGGATTTTGGAGTAAAAAGCGAGCGTATCCACACCCTTACTCAACTTTTGAAAGCGTATGCTCTTTTTGAAAAAGATGTAGAATACGTGATCATGGACAATAAAATTATGATTGTCGATGAACAAACAGGCCGTATCATGGATGGACGTCGTTATTCTGACGGTCTACACCAGGCGATCGAAGCTAAAGAAAATGTAAAAATCGAAGCTGCCACACAAACTTTTGCCACTGTAACATTACAGAATTACTTTAGAATGTACAGTAAATTAGGTGGTATGACGGGTACAGCGGTTACAGAAGCTGGAGAGTTATGGCAGATTTATAAATTAGACGTTGTTGAAATTCCAACCAACCGTCCGATGTCAAGAATAGACAAAGAAGATTATATCTATAAAACTACACGTGAGAAATTCAACGCCGTAATTGATGATGTAACTGAATTATCAAATGCAGGAAGACCAGTATTGATTGGAACAACTTCTGTAGAGATTTCAGAATTATTAAGCCGAATGTTGAAAATGAGAGGCGTTAACCATAACGTTTTGAATGCTAAAATGCACAAACAGGAAGCTCAGATTGTAGAAGAAGCAGGTAAAGCCGGAGTTGTAACTATTGCAACAAACATGGCTGGTCGTGGTACGGATATTAAACTGACTCCAGAAGTAAAAGCTGCAGGAGGTTTAGCAATTATTGGTACAGAACGTCATGATTCCCGTCGTGTAGACAGACAGTTACGTGGTCGTGCAGGACGTCAGGGAGATCCGGGAAGTTCTCAGTTCTATGTTTCTCTAGAAGACAACTTAATGCGTTTATTTGGTTCTGAAAGAGTAGCCAAAGTAATGGACAGAATGGGACTTCAGGAAGGTGAAGTGATTCAGCATTCTATGATGACTAAATCTATCGAGCGTGCTCAGAAAAAAGTAGAAGAAAACAACTTTGGTGTTCGTAAACGTTTATTAGAATATGATGACGTTATGAACTCTCAACGTGAAGTAGTATACAAACGTCGTCGTCACGCCTTATTTGGTGAGCGTTTGAAACTGGATATTGCAAATATGCTTTATGATACTTGCGAATTAATCGTAAGCCAGACTAAACCAACAAATGATTTCAAAAATTTCGAATTTGACCTGATCCGTTATTTCTCTATCACGTCTCCAATTTCTGAAGCTGATTTTGCAAAATTAACAGATATCGAAATTACAGGAAAAATATACAAAGAAACTTTAGCTTTCTATACAGAAAAAACAGAACGCAGCGCAAGAGAAGCTTTCCCAATCATTAAAGGAGTTTATGAAGAGCCAAACAATCAGTTTGAGCGTATCGTAGTACCATTTACTGACGGAATCAAAACTTTGAATGTTGTTACTGACCTGAAAAAAGCATACGATAGCGAAGGTGCTCAGCTAATTGCTGATTTCGAGAAAAACATCACATTATCTATTGTTGATGAAGCCTGGAAAAAACACTTACGTAAAATGGACGAATTGAAACAATCTGTTCAATTGGCCGTTCACGAACAAAAAGATCCATTGCTTATTTACAAATTAGAAGCTTTTAATTTGTTTAGAGGAATGTTAGACAACGTAAACAAAGAAGTTATTTCATTCTTGTTCAAAGGTGATTTACCGGCTCAAAACGTACCTGAAATTCACGAAGCAAAAGAAGTTCGACAAAAAGAGAACTTCAAATTAAGCAAAGACGAAATTGTTAACAGCGAAGACATGAACCGCGAAGCTGGAGAAACACAACAACGTCAGGTTACAGAAACGATTGTAAGAGATAATCCAAAAATCAATCGTAATGATACTGTTACAATTCAGGAAGTTGCAACAGGAAGAACCGAAGAAATGAAATTTAAAAAAGCAGAAACTTTAATCGCTTCCGGCGCTTGGGTTCTTGTTAAATAAGTCACATTTTACAGTCGCTGTTTTCAGTTGCTATACAAACTGAAAACTGTGGCAGAGACTCAACACCAAAATATCTCCAATTACAAATGTAGTTGGGGATATTTTTTTTTAGAAAAAACTGAAAATCATTCGTTATAAAACGAATAAAATGTATTTTTGCTCCCAAAACAACGAAATCAAATCTTGAAGAAGTTTATTATCATAGTACTTTCTTGTATGCTTCTGGTGCCATCATTTGGCAGTTTCTTTGTTTATACCTCATTCAAATTAAATCAGGACGAAATTTCGAAAACCATTTGTGTGCAGCGCAAAATGCTTTTTAATTCCTGTAACGGCCGATGCGAACTTCAAAAAAGTTTGAAAAAATACGCCGACAACGAGAAGAAAATGCAAAACAATCTAAAAGAAAAAGTAGAGATTGTTTACCTTCAAAATACAATTACCACCGAATTCAAATTAGCAACTCCTATAGAATCCAAAGCAGAACTTTTTGCTACACTGGATGCAAAACCTATTTCGGTTTCGATTGCTACTTTTCGCCCTCCATCCTATTTTATATAATTTTTTAAACTGCATTTCAATTTCTTATTGAGATCATTATTTCGTTGTTCCAAAAACAATGAAATCGTGCTCACGCACACTTAAATTTTAAAATTATATAAAATTCATAAAATGAAAAATACTTTATACAAAGCACTTGCTGTTGTAGCAATTGCTGTAGCCCTGACTTCATGTTCGAACGACGATAATAAAAATGATACTTCAGGATCAGGAAGTTTAGTGTTAGAATATGACAACGGTTTTGGCGCAAACGATTTGATTCTAAACACGCAAGGCAATACCACTTCGAACAACGAAGTATTAAAAATAAGCTTAGTAAAATATATTGTGAGCAATGTAGTTTTAACAAAAGCTGACGGAACTACCTTAGTTTACCCAAAAAGCAAAAGCTACTTTATTGCTGACGAAGGTGCCGCAGACGGACACGAATTTAAACTTACCGATATTCCTGCCGGAGATTACGTAAAAGTAAAATTTGGGATTGGAGTCGATGAAGACCAATGGAAATTAGGTGCTGCCGGACAAGGAGATTTTCTTGCGCAGGCTGACAAGGCGGGAATGTTGTGGTCTTGGGCTGCTGGTTATAAATTTCTTGCTTTCGAGGGAACTTTTACTTCGCCTACAGTTACTACTCCAACGCCTTTTATGATTCATACCGGGAAAACCGGAACAGATTATAACTATACTGAAGTGACACTTGATTTACCAACAAAAGCATTGGTTCGTACTACCATTACCCCAACAATTCATTTCAAAATCGATTTGTCTAAAATCATTGACGGAGCCAACAAAATCAAACTGTCTGACAACAATGCAGGCGGAATGGGCGCCATGATTATGGGCGGAGCAAACTTGCCTCTGATCACCCAAAACATCTCGACTATGTTTAAGGTAGACCACGTACATAACGACTAATTCTATTTTAAGGAGCACAAAAGTTTCGATTTACCAGAAATAGCGTCCCGCTATCGGCTTTATCTTTTTTATCAGCCACGGCTGACAAAAAAGGATATCGCCTCTATCGGGGCTAAACCAGAACTTTTTGTACTTCTAATCATCCAAAGAACAATTGCGGCAAAGAACTACTCGATTATAATTTGTGCCCATTCGTGCAATTAGTAGCAAAAAAAATCTGCCTGTTCTTTATAAATAAAAAAATCATGGTGAAAATAAAACATTTTCTATGGCTGATGATTCCGTTGTTATGGAGCTGCTCTGATCAGGATGACGAATATGTAAATGTGCCTTTAGAATTTACTGTTCCGTCAAACTTTCCTGCTCTGGCCTACAATATTGCACAGAATCCACCAACAGAAAAAGGATTTGAACTGGGTAAAAAACTATTTTACGACGGGCGTTTAGCGTCGGATGGAGTTGTTTCCTGCGGGTTTTGTCACATACAAGCCAACGCCTTTACGCATCACGGACACACTGTAAGTCATGGTGTAGACAATGCGCAAGGAACCCGAAATACACCGTCGATCCAGAATCTGGCCTATCAGACTACATTTATGTACGACGGATCTGCAGACCATCTCGACTTACAGCCTATAATTCCGATTACGAGTATTATAGAAATGAACGGAAACCTGAACGACATCTTAAAAATGATGAAAGCGGACAAAGTCTATCAAAAACTATTTGGACAAGCTTTTGACGATGGCGCCATTACAACCGAAAATATGCTGAAAGCACTTTCGCAGTTTATGGTGATGGTTACGTCATCTAATTCTAAATTCGACAAATACAGACGAAATGAAGCTGGCGGAACTTTAACAACAGATGAATTGGCAGGTTATGATCTGTTTAAATCAAAATGTGCTTCGTGCCACGCCACAGATTTACAAACTGATAATTCATTTCGCAACAATGGTCTGGCTGTAAACCCAATGGTCAATGATGTTGGCCGTTATAAACTGACTGAATTGGCCAGTGATTATTACAAATTCAAAGTTCCTAGTTTACGAAATGTAGAAGTTTCAGGACCTTATATGCACGACGGAAGGTTCGGAACTCTCGAAGGTGTTTTAGATCATTATGCAAGCGGAATCGAAAACTCAGCAACTCTGGATCCGATATTAAAACAGAACGGCAAATTTGGAATTTCGCTTTCTGATACTGATAAAAAACAAATCATAGCTTTCCTGAAAACATTGACGGACAATCAATATTTAACGGATAAACGTTTCTCAGAATATTAAAAAAACAGCCCAGAGATTGTACGGATTTTACTGATCGACACCGATTAAAATATAATTGAAATCACTTTCACCTGTGGCAAAAAATAAAAGTATAATAAAAAACGGAGTCCTAGCCCCGATAGAGGCGGCATCCTTTTTTGAGGCGATTTTTCTTCGCCTTAAAAAAGATACAGCCGAAAGCGGGATCAGCTCCTAAAAAATACCAAAATGAAAAAGATAATAGTAATGTTTGCACTTTTGGCTGGATTTTCGGCCTTTAGTTTTACCGTAAAAGATAGTATTTCGGGCTTTACGTTTCAGCGTTTGGCGATGATGGAAGATTTTGATTGTGATGCCTGCGGCTGTTCGGCAAGTGGCGGAAGCATGGGTTTTGGATCGATGCTAAATAACAATTTTGTCGGTTTGAGATATCTTAAACAAAGCTATAAGAGCCGCGACGGAATCTTTGCCAATTCGCCCTGGATTGCTGAAGATTTTAATACGATTCAGGCCTGGGCAAGAATTCCTGTAACGGATAAAATCCAGATTTCGGCATTGGTTCCGTATCATTTTAATAAAAGAGCTTTGACTGCAGGAACTGAAAATATCGAAGGTTTGGGTGATATTACCGTAATGGCTTTATATACAGTTTTTGAAACTCAAAAAGACAGTACGTTTTTTACGCACAAAGTAAATCTTGGCGGTGGTGTAAAACTTCCAACAGGGAAATTTACTGAAGCCAATAATTTAGGCAGTGTCAACCAGAGTTTTCAGTTGGGAACCGGAAGCTGGGATTTTCCCGTAGTTTCTGAATATGTGGTAAAGCATAAAAACCTGGGATTAAACACCACGCTTAATTACATCTTTAAAACCGAAAACAGCAAAAACTATCAATACGGTGATCAGTTTAATTATGCAGGAACGTTCTTTTATCTGTTCGATTTAAAATCAATTCAGATTGTTCCACAAGCCGGATTAGCAGGCGAAGTCTATCAAACTAATAAACAGTACAATCTGGATTTACCCAATACAGCGGGCGATATTCTGTTTAGCAAATTTGGCGTCGAAGCCGGAAAAGATAAATTTTCGGTTGGGTTAAATGTGATGCTTCCAATCAATCAAAACTTGTCAAGCGGCAATATGGAGGCGAATTACAGATGGAGTGTAAATCTGAATTATACACTGTAATTTTTAAAACAGAATAAAAAAACGAAACAAACTTTGAAAAAAATCATTATCATATTACTTTCCTGTATGCTTTTGGTGCCATCATTTGGCAGTTTCTTTGTTTATACTACATTCAAATTAAATCAGGAAGAGATTTCGAAAACCATTTGTGTACAGCGAAAAATGGTTTTTAATTCTTGTAACGGACGATGCGAACTTCAAAAAAGTTTAAAGAAATATTCCGACAACGAGAAAAGAATGCAAGACAATCTAAAAGAAAAAGCAGAAGTAATTTATATTCAGAATATTGCTTTAAATCCTTTCAAATTAGTCGCGCCAATAAAATCGCGAAAAGCCATTTTTGCTTATTTCGATAAAAAACCAATTTCGGTTTCAAATGCTACTTTTCATCCTCCCTCCTGTTTCATATAAATTTTAGTCCCGCTTTTCAATTCTTTTGAAACGCTTTTACTCGTATTCTACCCAAAGAATACCGGTTACTTTTTAAAATTTATATCATTTAAAATGAAGAAAATATATTTCGCCCTTTTAATTATTGGGCAATGCGTCTTAGCACAAAATAAAACAGAAAAAGACACCACAAAATCTCAGGAACTGGATAATGTTTTTATAACAGCCAACAGAACCGCTACTTTACGCAAAGAAACTCCGGTTGCCATTAGCAAAATAACCGCTAAAACAATTAATGAAACCAAAGCCACAGCGGTTTACGAGATCATCAATAAAACACCGGGGGTTTTAATGGTCAATTTAGGAAACGAACAGCACATGATGTCGATTCGCCAGCCTATGACCACCAATGCTTATTATTTGTATCTCGAAGATGGCCTGCCAATTCGCCCAATGGGAATCTTTAATCACAATGCTTTATTAGAAATTAATCAGTTTAACATACAAAGTATTGAGGTGGTCAAAGGTCCGGTTTCTTCTTTGTACGGCCCGGAAGCGGTTGGCGGAACGATCAATTTAATTTCGCTAAAACCACCTGTTGATCCGGAATTTAAATTTGGAGTTCAGGCTGATAATTATGGCTACAGAAGATTTCAGGCCGCAGGTGGCGCAACGATCGGGAAAGTTGGTTTTCATATTGCCGGAATTTCGAGTCTGCAGGAAAATGGCTGGATGACGTATTCTGATTATAATAAAGACAACCTGAATGCCCGAATCGATTATAACATCTCCTCTTCTACCCGATTGATCAGTAATACGATGTACGGCAAATATTATTCTGATATGAGCGGAACAGTCAACGAAGACGCTTTTAATAACAGAACCTATCAAAGTACTTCTGATTTTACTTATAGAAAATCTCAGGCTTTACGCACCCGACTAACACTGGAACATGACTGGAACAGTAATTCGAGCAGCTATATTACCGGCTATTTACGCGACAACAAATTAGGTCAAAATCCTTCGTACGGAATCAGATGGAGTCCAACTGTAAATCCTGCAACGGCAAAAGGCGAAGTAAATTCGAATAACTTTAAAAGTTATGGCGCTATTGGGCAGCACACTCAAAAATTCAATTTTCTAAATGCGAAATTGGTTGCAGGAGCTTTATACGATTATTCTCCCGTAACCTATTGGTCGTATATTATTGATCTGAAAGCCAATCTAAATCCAGGAGAAACCGGCAAACAAACCGTAAATTCTTATGAGATTGTTGCAGAACATCCGGACTCAAAACTAGCCGATTATTCTGCTGATATTTTTAATAGTGCGGGTTATGCGCAGTTGAGTTTTAATCCGATAGAGAAGTTGATTGTCACAATTGGAGGCCGTTACGATAATATGAAAGTGAATTACGAAAATGCCTTAGACAATTCTACCGGAAGTAAACTTTATGACAAAATGACTTTTAAAGCCGGTGCCAATTACAATCCGTTTGAATTTGCAGGTTTTTATGGCAATTATTCACAAGGTTTTGCGCCTCCCGGAATTACCTCTATTTTTAGAACAAAACCCGGAACTGGCGGAACAACAGGCATTCCTGCTGATTTTTATTATAATCTCGAACCCGCTACTTTCAACAATTACGAGGTCGGCGGATGGTTTTCCTTTCTTCAAAACAAACTAAATTTTGACTATGCTTTGTATTATATGGAAGGTAAAAACGAATTACTAAACATCAAACTGGCAGACAATTCAACTGATTATCGTTCGGCCGGAGAAACACGTCATAAAGGAGTTGAGTTTGGCGCTTCGTACCGTCCGTCGAAACAATTCAATATTCGTCTTGGCGGAACTTATGCGCAACACACTTATATCGATTTTAAACTTTCGGACAAACCAAGCGATCCTGTTCAGGATTTAAACGGAAAAGAAATGCCGGCGGCACCCAAATGGTCCGGAAATTCTGAGGTAAGTTACTACCCCAACTGGCTCCCGAATTTTAGAACATCTGTAGAATGGCAGCTCGTGGGAAGTTATTATCAGGATCAGATCAACACGATAAAATATAGCGGTTATAATATATTCAACGCCAGAGTGGGTTACCAATGGAAAAAAATTGAAGTATACGGAAATGTACTAAACCTAACCGATAAATTATACGCTTATAATGTTTCGAGAGCGAATACAACAAATGCTCAGCCCACTTATACAGCAGCGGCGCCAAGAACTTTTGTCTTTGGAATACAGTATAATTTTTCATTAAAAAAATAAGTTTCTGCCAATATTTTTTTGCCACAGATTAAAAAGATTAACACAGATTATTTAAAAAAAATCATTCTAATCCTGTAATCTGTGGAAAAAAACATCAATAAATCATAAGAACAAGAATATGAGCAAAGAAATAAACAAAGCCAAAAAGTCCAGAAAAAAAGACTCTAAGTTGGTCAAGAAAATCAAACAGCACATGTACAAATGGCATCGTGCGATTGGGTTAGTTACCATTATTCCGGTGATATTCTGGACACTTTCAGGATTGATGCATCCGTTTATGGCGCATTTTTTTAAACCTGAAATCGCACACGAAAAACTCGAAGCGCAAGTAATTGATAAAAGTCAGCTGCACTTTTCGATTCAGGAAGTTTTAGAGAAAAACGAACTAACGCAATTCAAAAATTTCAGAATCGTTAGCTTCAACAATAAAACCTATTATCAGCTAAAAACTATAATTGGTGAATTACGGTATTTTGATGCCTCGACAGCTGAAAAACTGGAAAATGGAGATCAGAAATATGCCGAATGGCTTTCGCGTTATTTCCTCGATGATCAAAAAAGTGCCGTAAAAAAGAGCGAAGTCGTAACTGAATTTACTTCTCAGTACAAATATGTCAATCGCTATTTACCCGTTTATAAATTAAGTTTCAATCGTACCGATGCCATGCAGGTTTATGTAGAAACCTCTTCCGGCAAACTGGCAACTTATAATCCAACATCACGACAAGCATTTATTTGGTTTTTTGATACGTTTCATAACTGGTCGTTTATCGACGCAATATCAAACAATAGTGTCCGCATTATCACAATGATATTTTTATTATCCATCATTGGATTTTCGGCCCTGAGCGGAATTTTAATTTATGGACTGCTTTGGAAACAGTTCAAAAAGACAGATAGCTTACAACCTAAAAAAGGCCTTAGAAAATACCATCGCCAAATTGGGATCTGGGTTTCGCTTTTTACTCTGACATTTGCTTTTAGTGGTGCGTATCACGCCACAACAAAATGGAGTCCCTACACTTTATCGCAAATGGTTTATGAACCCACATTCGAAACCAAAGAAATTCCGGTTGCCAACAATAAGCTGGATTTAGACTGGAGCCGTTTTCAAAACGCGAGTATTATTACTTTAAATGATACTACATATTATCGTTGTGAATTGCTTGAAAAGAAGAAATTCAAAACATCGAAATCAGATTCAAATTCGAAATGGAATAAAAAAGACGATCCAAAATCTGAAGTAATTTACATTAATGCTGCAACTAACAAAGCTGCACCAAATCTGGACTTCCATTATGCTGAATTTCTCGCTTATTATTTTACAGACGGAGCGCCTAAACTTGCTTGTTGCGAAATGGATGAGGGTTCAGATGAACCTCATACTTCTTTAGAAAACGTAAAATTATTAGATTCTAAACTCTTAACTGATTTTAATAGTCGCGAATATGGCTTTGTAAACAAAAGATTACCTGTTATAAAACTGGCTTATGACACCCCGGAAAAAACGACTTATTTTATCGAAACTGCCACTTCAAGATTGGCCGCCATAGTTAAAGGCTCAGATATGATCGAAGGATATTCTTTTGCCATTTTACATAAATTTTTATTTATGGATTGGGCAGGAAAAAACATTCGGGATCTGACAATGGTTGTAGCTGCATTAACCATTTTGATTGTTAGTGTTCTGGGATTTATTTTGTTTTTGAAGAAATAGAAAAGAATTCAACTCAATTCATCCCTTTGCAATTTTATGCCGAGGGATTTTTCTTATATTTGCTTCCAATTTATTTTAATTAAAATTGAAAAGAAATCTAAGCCTTTTATTACCTATTTTATGGATTCTGTGTTTCAGCTATTTTTTCATATTAATGATTAAGATTACCTGGCAATATATTCCAATTGATAATAATGTTGCTTTTCTTCAAATCAAACAAACCGAGATTACTCAAATTCCGTTTTATTATCCTATATTTTATGTGCATGTATATTCGTCGATCTTTGTTTTGCTTGCCGGATTTTTTCAATTTAGCAGTACACTCTTAAAAAAGTTTCCCGTAACACATCGAAATATTGGAAAGTTTTATGTTTTTACAGTGCTTTTTTTAAGTGCACCTTCGGGTTTATTTATCGGTCTTTTTGCAAACGGGGGAATTTACTCTAAAGTTTCTTTTATTAGCTTGTCGATTTTGTGGTTTTACTTTACCATTAAAGGTTTTACCGCTATAAAAAACAGAAAAGTCACCAACCATAAGGCATTTATGTTACGAAGTTTTGCCTTGACCTTTTCGGCCATCACATTGCGTTTTTGGAAGATTATTCTTGTATATTTGTTTCACCCGCCACCAATGGACGTTTATCAGATAATAGCGTGGCTTGGCTGGATTCCGAATTTACTAATCGTTGAATACTATATTTATAACCAATTAAAAAAATGAAAAAACTTTTTTGTTTATCACTTCTTGTAGTGCTTTTTTCCTGTAAAGAAAATAAAACCACCAAAAATAAAGCTAAAGCGCCCGAAGAAAAAGAAATCTTAACAGAATTATACGGTTCCTGGGTGGGCGAGTTTATTGTAAAAGAACGCGATAAAAGCAAAGAAGAGAAGGAAATGTACAGCAATAAAATCAATATTGTAATAAAAAAGATAACGGAAAATAAAGTTATTGGACAAAGTATTGTAGCGGGTAATAACAGGCCTCTCGAAGGAAAAATGACTAAAACCGGAAATAAAGTTCATTTTATACTAAAGGAACCCGGAGATGATAAAAACGATGGTGTTTTTGATTTTGAAATAGAAGACAACACGCTAATGAAAGGAATATGGGTAGCCAATAATCCTAAAAAAGAAGTTTCTGAAAGGAGTTTTGAACTTACTAAAAAAGATTTTAAGTACGATCCTGATGTAATGCTCTCGGAAGGAGAAATGTATGTTGATTATTTAAATCCTAAAACACAAAAAAACGAAGAAGAAGGTGAAGAATACAGTGAAGATACTTACAGGATAGCATCTCCTGCTGTACATACCATAAATTCATCAACACAAAAACTAGACGAATCAGACGTTAAAAACCTAAAAAAACTGGACTTAGAAATCCTTAGAAATACTATTTATGCAAGACATGGACTTACTTTTAAAGCAAAAAAAGTACGTCAGTTTTTTGATCGTGTCGATTGGTACATTCCAATTTCAAGTGATGTAAGTAGTGAACTTACATCAACAGAACAACAAAACATAGTTTTACTAAAACGTTTTGAAAAATATGCCGAAGACAACTATGACACCTTTGGGAGATAAATCTTTTTAGCCAAGAACTGCAAGAGTTTTCTACTAATTATTTATCGTGTTTTTTGAAGAAGCAACAATATTGTCAAATCGGGCAGAGTCGAGATTCTTTTGAATTTATAAGGGTTTCGACTCCGCTCAACTGACAATAATATTAAGGTTCTAAGTTTTTTTTCTTAGCAACTTATTTGGGATTCTCTTCAAAATAGCGCGCCTCAATTCGTTTAATATCTTTAATCGAATTCTTAGCCCACGCTAAACGTTTCTCCAGAATTTCATCTTCTGATAAATGCCAGTTGATAGCTGATTTTTGCAATCTGTTTGTCAGGTTCTGAATGATGATGGCAGCAGAAACAGAAATATTTAGACTCTCTGTAAAACCAACCATTGGTATTTTAAGAAAACCATCTGCTTTTTCCAGAATCTCTTCTGACAAACCGTCTCTTTCTGTTCCAAAAAACAAGGCACTTGGTTTTGTAATATCAAAATCCTCCAGCAAGCAATCATTTTCGTGAGGTGTTGTGGCAATAATTTGATATCCCTGCTCCTTTAAAGTCGAAATACAATTGGTAACAGAATCGAACTGATTGATGTCTACCCATTTTTGGGCACCCATTGCAATTTCTTTATCGATCTTTTTTCCGTAACGTTGTTCGATAACATTCAGTTCCTGAATCCCAAAAACCTCACAACTACGCATAACAGCGCTTGTATTGTGCATCTGAAAAACATCTTCTACAACAACTGTAAAATGCTTTGTACGATTTCCGAGTACTTTTAAGAATCTTTCTTTACGGTTGTCAGTTAATATATTTTCAAGAAAAGCGAGGTAATCTAAATCAATCATTTTATTCGTGTTTGCCGCAAAAATACACCATAATTAAAACAGAAAGAAATTTCACCTCAATTTTCAACTGTCTTAATAGTTAACTAAGCTGTTATTCAGTTTTTCATGCAAAATTTCGAGCTTCGAAAAATCGATCTTCAAAGTTTCTTCTTTAAACTGATCTCCGGCAAAAACAGCACTTTCATTTTTAGAATGTCTTTTTAAGCGATCGTACATTTTTTCAAGTTCGCCATTCGAATACTGAACATTTATAAATGATACAAACTTCTCAACAACGGCTCTCATTCCTTCATTATAATTGAGCATTACAACATTTTGATCCATTTCGTAAAAATCAAGAAACCCCTGAAAATATTTCTCTAGAACTAATCCGCCATATTGCTGAAAACTTAAGTCGTGAACTTCTTTTACCGAAATCCCAAAAATTTGAGAAGGCAATAGATTAGGAACCATGTGCATTCCCATCATTTTCTGATGTGATTTTAAAACTTCTGTTGGGTTTCTGTACAGTAAAGCAAAAGGTATATCAGTAAAAATTGATCTTAAATATGCCGACTTAAAAATATGCCAGGCATCGAGTTTTATAATTAAATGCTTTTGTTCAGGAAATCTTTTTTGTCCCAGTAATTTTAATACTGATTGTATTAGCGACGTTTTTTTCTCCAAGCTAAAAAGATCACTTCTCAAAATTTGATCGATAATTGGCGCTTCAGAAATCATTATATTTTCTGAAGAAGTTGCTAAAGATTGGCTCAACATGGTAGAACCGCATCTGGACACATGAAAAACCAAAGATTTTAATTCAACTGAAATCAGTTCATTAGACCAATCTATAAGATTTTCTACCGTACTTACTACTTTACATTGCTTCGAATTATAAGCATGGCTTTTGCATTTTGCTATACTTTCATCAAAAAACGGATCGGCCAATTTTAAGTTTGCCAAATAAATCCATTCGAAATAAATCTCATTGTCTTTTTCGATTAACTTAACAGGAATCCAGTTGAAAAGTGGATGATTTATATTTTCCATTTTATGATTTTATTTTGATTGTAGATCTGCAATGATTTTAGCTCCGGCTTCTGACGGATTTCGGGAAAGCTCCGCAATAATCTGCTGTTTTAGTTCATCTGAATACTGATTCTCTTTGGATGATTCATTTATATTAAAACCCATTTTAGTAAACAATTCATCAGACCAATCGTTTCTTATGCAATCGAGTGTGAAATGTATACGTGGTTCAGCACTTTTGTTTTCTACGCTATGCGGAAGCTGAAAATTGGCGTACCAGCACTCTCCCCTTTTCATGGGAACACGTTTTTTATCGACATAAAAAAATACATCATCGTTCGTTACAATAGGAATATGAATTCTAAAAAAACCATCTTCATAAGAGGTATCATTATCAACATGCTCTTTAATTTCGCTTTGAGGATCTAATCGAAGCAATCTGACTGCTTCTTTATCACATTCAAACCAATCCATAATTTCTTTAAAATAATCACAGCGATCTAATAAACTCGTATTTTTATACGTTGCATTTGCAAAAGACATAATATCGTTTGACAAACCAGATTGCGATCTTAAAGAAATACTTGTCCAGTTTCCCTCGTATCTATTGGTATTAAAATGTGGTGTCCATAAATCATTTTCACATATTACAAGATCTTCTTGCAATTTATCTATCGAAAACGAAATGGGAAGTTGACTTGATGAAGGATTCATATACTGTAAAGAATTAAATTATTCAGATAAATTTTTAATGATGAAATCATATAATTTATTAGTGGAAAAAATTTCCGTTTCCAGATCTGTTTTTAAAACTAAATCTGCATTGGATGGAATTTCGAAAACATCGCTTATTCCGGTAAAATTATTTATTTTATTAAGGTCGTGATCCGGCAGCAAAGCTTTTTGATACAATCCTTTTGGATCTCTTTTAATAAGGTTGGCTATCGAACAATCTAAATATACGGTTCTCACAAACTCATAGCTTCTTAACTCGTTACGCAGATTTTCATAAGGATTAATGACTGACATTAAAACAATTGTATTTTCTTTCACAAAGTTTTGTCCTACCTGAAACAAACGCTTGATATTTTCGCATCTGTCTTCTCTTGAAAACCCTAAATCACTGCAAATGGTTTTACGGTAAACATCTCCATCAACGATTTCGACTTTGTAACTTTTATCTGCTAACAAATGACGCACATTCTGAGCCAATGTTGTTTTGCCTGAACCTGACAATCCTGTAAACTGTATTAAAATCATTAAAAGTTTATTTTACTTTACCTGATAATAAAAATAAACATTTTGTAAGACTCTTACAATAAGTATAATTACGCTTTTTTTACTGTGAAAAATCAAAGTTAAGGGGAAATCTACAAAATTATTTAACCGTTTAATTAGGAAAGTAATTAGAAAAATCCGTTTTTATCAGCGTTTTCGCTTTAGCGACTCAGTAAAATCAGCGTCTAATTTTGACGCGGATAAAACAGATTTAATTTGCAATAATTTTATTTTCTAAAAACTTAACTTAATGACATTGGCCTACAGGAAGCTAAATTTATTTTAATTCTTTTTTTCTACTACCATTTACTGCCTAAAGGCACAAAATACAGACTTTAACTTTTTTATTCCCATAAATCACTATTTTTATCCTTCAATTGAATAAAATGAAAAAGAAATTGGTTGTTTTAACCGGAGCAGGAATTAGTGCCGAGAGCGGAATAAAAACATTTCGCGACAGTGATGGTTTATGGGAAGGTCACGATGTAATGGAAGTCGCAACTCCTGAAGGCTGGCGAAAAAACCAGGAACTGGTTTTGGACTTTTACAATAAAAGACGTCAGCAGCTTAAAGAAGTTGAGCCCAATTTAGGTCATAAAATTCTAGCCGAGTTAGAAAAGGATTTCGATGTTCATATCATCACTCAAAATGTAGATGATCTGCATGAACGCGCCGGAAGTAAAAAAGTATTGCACCTGCACGGAGAATTATTAAAAGTGCGAAGTACACAAAACCGCAATTTAATTTTAGACTGGAAAGATGATTTATATACCGGCAATCTTGATGAAAACGGACATCAGCTACGACCACATATTGTTTGGTTTGGCGAGGACGTTCCTGCCCTTGAAGAAGCGATCGAAATTACGGAAACCGCTGATTATTTTGCCGTAATCGGGACTTCATTGCAAGTTTATCCGGCAGCAGGATTGATTTCGTATACCTATAGTATTACGCCGGTTTTCTACATTGATCCTAAACCAATTGCAATCCCTAATATTCAGAATAAAGTCGAAGTCATTGCAAAACCTGCTTCTGAAGGTGTTGCCATTTTAAGACAAAAACTTTTAGAAATCGAAAAAAACCTATGATATTCCAAAGCCGGTTACAAGAATTATCTCAGTATAATTTACTTAGTTTATTTTTTTTCTTTCTGATTGAAAACTTAATTTTGATAGTACTCTCCGTTGTGCTTGCAAAAGTCATCGAATACGACAACACCAGGCTGAACAAAACTGATCGTAAATGGGTAATCACGACCTTAATTTGCAACACATTTATAACGTTGCTGGGCTTTGAGTTATATAATTACGGGATGATCAAAATCGATTTTTCACCATCGCTTTTATCAATTATTACAGATACTTTTTTACTGATCATACTAATGGATTTTTTCACGTTTTGTTTTCATTTTCTGGCGCATTACCTAAAATGGTTTTACCCTATTCATAAACTGCATCATACACATGTCGAAACAAGCGTTTATAGTCTTTATGTACTTCATCCTGTAGAAACGCTTGGATTTGGGATCATCTGGTTGTTTTCAATTACGTTATTGAGTTTCAATTATCTCAGTATTATTATTTATTTAATTTTAAATCTCTTATACGGGATTTTCGGGCATCTAAAAACAGATATTTTTCCCGATTTCTGGTACAAAGGATATTTTACAAAATGGATATCAACAACAAAATTTCACTCCAATCATCATAAAAATGAATCACATAATTTTGGTTTTTATTTTACGATTTGGGATAAAATCTTCAAAACAAACATTTAATTTGCAAGTTCTGCCATAATAACGCTTCGGTAATTTTCAGAAGTTTTAACAATAGCTTATATTTGTGCCTTTCGAAAAACAACATAACAATGACTACTTTAAACGAATTGAATGCTATATCACCAATTGACGGACGATATAGAAGTAAGACCCTTTCATTAGCACCATTTTTCTCAGAAGAAGCTTTAATCAAATACCGTGTATTAGTTGAAATTGAATACTTTATTGCCTTGTGCGAAGTACCTTTGCCACAACTTGCAGACGTAAACCCAGATTTATTTGACAGTTTACGTGATATTTATAAAAATTTCTCTACTGAAGATGCTCTTTGGATAAAAGAAACGGAGAAAGTAACCAATCACGACGTAAAAGCGGTGGAATACTTTATCAAAGATGCTTTTGAAAAATTAGGCTTATCTCAACACAAAGAGTTCATTCACTTCGGATTAACTTCTCAGGATATCAACAATACCGCAATTCCTCTTTCTACAAAAGATGCTTTTGAGCAAGTATACATGCCTTCTTTAATTGCTTTAATTTCTAAATTAAAAGAATTAAGCGTAGAATGGAAGGACATTCCAATGTTAGCACGTACACACGGACAACCGGCTTCTCCTACTCGTTTAGGAAAAGAGATCTTAGTTTTTGTAGAACGTCTTGAAGAGCAGATGCGTTTATTGTTCAACATTCCGTTTGCCGCTAAATTTGGCGGTGCAACAGGAAACTACAATGCACATCACGTAGCGTATCCTCAGATCGACTGGAAAAAATTTGGTAACAAATTTGTTGAAACAGATCTTGGTTTACACCATTCTTTTCCAACAACACAAATAGAGCATTACGATCATTTTGCTGCATTTTTTGATGCTTTAAAAAGAATCAACACTATCGTTATCGATTTAGATCGCGATATCTGGACGTATGTCTCGATGGATTATTTCAAACAAAGAATCAAAGCAGGAGAAATTGGATCTTCTGCAATGCCTCATAAAGTAAACCCTATTGATTTTGAAAACTCAGAAGGAAATTTAGGAATCGCAAATGCTATTTTTGAACATTTATCGGCTAAATTACCGGTATCAAGATTACAGCGCGATCTAACGGACAGTACTGTTTTACGTAATATTGGTGTGCCAATCGGACATACTATTATTGCTTTTGAAGCTTCGCTAAAAGGTTTAAACAAATTGCTTCTGAATGAAGCTAAGTTTGCCGAAGATTTAGAGAAAAACTGGGCTGTTGTAGCTGAGGCTATTCAAACGATTTTACGTCGTGAAGCGTACCCAAATCCGTATGAAGCGTTGAAAGGTTTAACAAGAACCAACGAAGCTATTGATAAGAAAGCAATTCACAATTTTATAGCAACCCTAGAAGTTTCTGACTCAGTTAGAGCCGAATTAATGGCTATAACTCCTAGTAATTATGTGGGAATATAAATAAAATTTAAAATATTTTATCAAAAAAAGCTATCTTTATCGAGATAGCTTTTTTTTGTTTAAACCATGAAATAGCCCGGATTGAAATGAAAAGCCTTTTGCTAAAAAAAATCTATTTTTTTGCAGAAACAGAGCGACCAACGGAAGCTCCTGTAGCTGCGTTAAAAATATTTTTTTTGAGCAAAAGCTTGAAATGGAAAGCTGGATTAGCTCCCTAATATAAATACCACTTTATGATTGCCTTAAGCGCCGCTGCAGAAACTACACACCATTTACAACCCCTTATTAGCGACTTGGGATTAATCCTGATGACCGCCGGAATTGCCGTTTTGATATTTAAAAAAATGAAACAGCCTCTGGTTTTAGGCTATTTGATTGCCGGATTTTTAGCTGGAAACCACTTTGACTTTTTTCCTTCCATTACTGACATGAAAAGTGTTGAAGTCTGGGCTGAAATTGGGGTAATCTTTTTACTTTTTAGTCTGGGGCTCGAATTTAGTTTTAAGAAATTAATGAAAGTCGGAGGAACATCCTCAATCACTGCCATAACCCAAATTTTATCCATGACCCTCATTGGTTACTGTGTGGGACAATGGATGGGCTGGGGAAAAATGGATAGTATTTTTCTTGGGGCAACACTCTCGATTTCATCTACAACCATTATTATTCGTGCATTTGACGAGCTGGGAGTAAAAGGAAAAAAGTTTGTGGGCATTGTCTTTGGTGCTTTAATTGTCGAAGATATCGTGGCCATTTTGATGTTGGTTTTACTATCGACAATTGCTGTAAGCGATCAGGTTTCGGGCACTGAGCTGCTGCAATCTGTTTTAAAATTAGTGTTCTTTTTAATCATCTGGTTTTTGGGCGGAATTTTTATTATTCCAACAATCCTGAAAAAAGCAAAACATCTTCTGACAGACGAAATGTTGCTGATTATCTCCCTGGCGCTTTGTTTAATGATGGTTATGTTTGCTGCAAATGTTGGCTTCTCTCCTGCCCTTGGTGCTTTTATTATGGGGTCTATTATTGCAGAAACAACTCAGGCAGAAAAAATCGAACATTTGATTCAGCCTGTAAAAGACTTGTTTGGTGCTGTTTTCTTCGTATCGGTCGGAATGTTGATCAATCCTGAAACCTTAATTACTTACGCCTTACCAGTGGCACTTATTACGCTTATTACTATTTTCGGAAAAGCAATTAGTTCGTCTATAGGAGCTTTATTATCAGGACAGCCTCTGAAACAATCCGTGCAAACCGGAATGAGTCTGGCGCAAATTGGTGAGTTTTCCTTTATTATTGCGACTTTAGGTATGACACTTAAAGTAACCAGCGACTTTTTATACCCTATAATCGTTGCCGTGTCCGCTATCACAACATTTACAACTCCATTTTTAATTAAATATTCAGATCCTTTTTCAGGATATCTGGAACGAAAACTCCCTAAAAAATGGATCAAAAACATTAATCGATATAGTGTGAATGCACAGGCAATTAAATCTGTAAGTACCTGGCAGATTGTCCTTCGTGCTTCGATCACACAAATCATATTGCATACTATTATTATTACGGCCATTATTTTATTGTCGGCTAAATTTGTTGCACCTTTAGTAGCAGATACACGATTTGGCAATACGTTGGCTGCATTGATCACACTAGTTATTATTGCTCCGTTTTTATGGGCACTTTCATTGCGACGCGTAAAAGTAAATGAAGTAGAAACCTTGTGGGAAGAACGCAAATATCGTGGAGCCCTTTTGATGCTTATTTTAATAAGAATGAGCCTTGGTTTATTTTTTGTTGGTTTCTTACTTAATATTTTCTTTTCTCCTTTAGTAGCTTTCGTTGCGTTGATAATTGCGATTGGGGCTTATCAACTGTTTCCTAAAAAACTGAACGAACAATATCATAAAATTGAAAATCACTTTTTGAAAAACCTTAACGATCGTGAAAACAAAAAAATAGACAGAAGATATGCCAATTTAATGCCTTGGGATGGTCACATGTCTATTTTTGATATTGGAAAAGAATCTAACCTTGCCGGTAAAACGCTGCAGGAATTGCGCATCCGTGAGAATATGGGAATTAATATTGCCTTTATCAGGCGTGGTGAAATCACAATCCCAATCCCAACTAAAAACGAACGTTTGTTTCCGGGTGATGAAATTTGTGTCATTGGTACTGATGAGCAAATCGCAGAGTTTACCAATTATTTACAGAATGAAGTAGAAGCCACCAAAAACCACGAAGAATCAGATATTGTTTTACGTCAGTTAGAGATTTCTAATGAAGATTTTATTCAAAAAAGTATTGGACAGTTTAGGGAAAAAACCGGTGGACTTGTAGTTGGGATTGAAAGAAACGGGAACCGAATTTTAAATCCGGAATCGCATCTGATCTTAGAAAAAAATGATATTATATGGGTCGTTGGAGATAAAAAACGAATGAACGATTTAATGAAAGACAGTGTACATGTCGCTCTATAACATTTTTATATAAGTTACTAAGGTGCTAAGTTTCTAAGATGAGAAAGAGTTAAACTCTTAGTAACTTAAAAACTTAGCACCTTAGAAGCTAAAAAAAGCTTATTTATTAGGTTGCGGTGTCATTCGCAAGTAAGGCTTGATTGGCGTATGCCCTTTTGGGAATTTCGCCGGAATCTCACTATCAGGAACAGCTGGCGTAATTACTACATCTTGTCCGTCTTTCCAGTTTGCGGGTGTTGCTACGCTATAATCTGCGGTTAGCTGCAAACTATCAATAACACGAAGCAATTCATCAAAATTTCTTCCTGTAGAGGCCGGATAAGTCAATGTCAGCTTTATTTTTTTATCAGGGCCAATTACAAAAACCGAACGCACTGTAAATTTTTCACTTGCATTTGGATGCAGCATATCGTATAAAGTCGCTATCTTTTTGTCTTCGTCAGCAATTATCGGAAAGTTAACTACTGTATTTTGAGTTTCGTTGATGTCTTTGATCCACTCTTTGTGAGATTCAAGACCATCCACACTTAAAGCTATTACTTTAGTATTTCTTTTTTTAAATTCCGGAACATAGTTGGCAACAGTCCCTAATTCAGTTGTACAAACAGGAGTAAAATCTGCAGGATGCGAAAATAAAACACCCCAGGAATCTCCTAACCACTCATGAAAATTGATCGGTCCTTCGGTTGTTTCTGCATGAAAATCCGGAGCAATATCCCCTAATCTTAATGTTGACATAATTATATTTTTTTAGTTCATCTAAAATTAGTCAAAAAAAGAACAAGGAAAACATCAATTTTTTAAAAATAAGTTAAAATTCTATTTTTTCTATCAAGTTAGTATTTAACATAAAATATAACGTATTGCAAAATACCAAATGACAAGTATTACAAGCAAAAATAAGGTACCGGACGAATCATTATCGCGTTTATTTCTTCTTCTGAATATTGGGTAAAAAGTAACATAAAATACCAATTAATGGTAAATAAGAACTTATTGTAAATACATATTCGATGCTTGTTTTATCAGCAACATAACCCAAAATAGCAGATCCTAAACCTCCCATTCCGAAAGCGAACCCAAAGAAAAGACCTGAAATCATTCCCACTTTTCCGGGTTTCAATTCTTGCGCAAAAACCAAAATAGCCGAAAATGCAGAGGCAATAATAACCCCAATAACCACAGCCAGAATACCGGTCCAGAATAAATTGGCATAAGGCAAAAGCAATGTAAACGGTGCAGCTCCTAAAATAGAAAACCAAATAATATATTTTCTTCCAAAATGATCTCCTAACGGGCCACCTATCAACGTTCCCGCTGCTACCGAAGCCAGAAAAATGAATAAGTACAATTGAGAATCCTGTACGGTCATCGAAAATTTACTCATTAAATAAAAAGTAAAATAACTTGACATACTCGCCATATAAAAGAATTTCGAAAAGATCAGAAACAATAAAACGATGATCGAAATTGTAATTTTTCTATTAGATAAAGGAACCGTTTCTTCTTCTAAACTTACTTTTTTAGCCGCTCTCAAAGCCATATGATCCTGATACCAGACTGCAATTCTGGATAAAATCAAAATCCCTATAAAACCAGCAATCACAAACCAGATGACATACGATTGTCCGTGTGGCGCCACTATTAAGGCAACCAATAAAGGCCCAATCGCACTTCCTGCATTTCCTCCTAATTGAAAAATAGATTGTGCCAAACCACGTTTACCACCCGAACCTAAAAAGGCAACACGGGAAGCTTCCGGATGAAATATAGAAGAACCAATCCCTACAAAAGCTACAGAAACTAATATCATCCAGAAAGAACTGGCAATCGATAACAATCCCAATCCCACAATAGTAAAAAGCATAGAGATGACAAGTGAATAGGGTTTTGGCTTTTTATCTGTATAAAAACCTATAAAAGGCTGAAGCAATGAAGCCGTTAGTTGAAAAACAAAGGTGATTAATCCGATTTGGGTAAAACTCAGACTAAAATTTTCTTTTAAAATTGGATATGCTGCCGGGATTACGGCCTGCATTAAATCATTTAAAAGATGTGCAAATGCAATTGAGAATAAAACAGAATAAACTGTTTTTTGAACCAAAGCCCCACTGTCAATTGTGGCCTTTTGTGTAGATGAATTCATATTCGTAGTAAACAAAATTAAACGGCAAAACTAAGGATAAAATACCATATAGCGAGCGTTATAAACGAAATTGGAATTCCAAAACCAATCATCATACTGCTTAATTTTGGCTTTAGTCCATAAGTCGAAGCTAAAATCGCACCTGTAATCATGGGTGCCATTGCTATTTCTATAATTGTTATTTTAATGGCTTCAGAATGCTGCTTCAAAATAAAAACATATAAAACCAAAATAACAAACGGAGTTACAATAAGCCTAAAGAAAAGTCCCAGTCTCAGAAAACGCCAATGCTGGCTCTTTCGATCAAAAGTAAGCTGCAATCCTACAGAAAGCAATGCTAAAGGTGTTACCAGACTTCCAATTTTCAGTAAACCAAATTGAAGATTTGACGCTAAATCATATTGAAAAACATTCATCAAACAAGCCACAACAAAAGTAATGAAAGGCGGAAAAAACACTATCTTTTTGAAAATGCTAAAAGTATCCGGACTTCCTTTTGAATAAAAAGCGGCTACAAAAACACCTAAAGTTGAAACCACCACAAATGTTCCGGGCTGATCAACCAGAATGGCCGTCTCTAAGCCTTTTTTTCCAAACAAAGCTTCTATTATAGGATATCCCAGAAAAGATGAATTACTTAATCCCGCGGTCAGAATCAAACAGCCAATGAGTTTATTCGACCATCCCAGTCTTTTGCCCAGAAAATGAAAAAATACAAAAGCCAATATAAAACTAATCCAGCCTGAAGCTATCGGAAAAAGCAATTCATTACTCCATTTTATCTTCGGAATGTGATATAAGGTGATCGCCGGCAAACAGATATAAATCACAATCTTATTCAACACCTTATATATACGGGTTGGAAATTGCTTAATATGCTGTAAAACCAAACCTAAGGCAAGAAAGAAAAAGATAAGAATAAAATTGTTCATGGCACTAAAAGCATCAAAAATAGATTAGTATGAATGTAGATTTTAAATAAGCTTAAAACATTTTAGCTTCCATAATCTTTTTTTAATTTTCGCATTAACATTCTGACACCATTTACAGTAGCCTCATTAAAGGAATTAGTAAAAATGATATACGCGATGAACTTTTTCCTGTCGATAGCAGCAATGGTATAGTAAGTTCCTGCAGTTCCTGAATGCGTAGAGAAATCCTGATTGTTTTCGTAACTATTAAACCATCCTAAAGAATAACCTTCGATTCCTTTATGAATAAAATTGTAAGTACTTGCTTTTAAATAATTATCATGTCCCTGAAGTCCCTGAATATTAAGCTGAATAAATTTGATATAGTCAGTAAGTTTGATATTAAGATCACCTGCAGGTTCTGTATAATCTAAATGATAATCTGTATTTGAAGGAACCGGAATTAATTTATTGTTTTCAAATGAATGTCCCCAGGTATCTTTGTCAATTTGGTTTTCCGGCCAGGACAGCTTAACGTCTAATTTTAAATCTTTATTAAAGACTTGATCAACTAATTGTTCCCAACTTTTTCCCGTAACTTTTTCTATCATCATAGTTGCTAAAGTATACCCCGCATTCGAATATACATATTGATGATCCGGATCTATTTTAACCGGATCTAAAGTCAATACAAATTGGCCAAACTGATTTCTTTTTTCCTGACTATTTCCTTTAAAATCCGGAACTGCAGGATCATTTTCACCTTGAAAAGGCTGAATTAGGGCTTGATGCGACAGTAACTTTTCGAGCGTGATATTGTAATATTCCTTTTTTGATGTTTTCTTTAAATCCGGGAATATAGCAAAGAACCTCGTATTCCATTTCAGTTTTCCTTTTTCAACATATTTAGCAATTATAAAAGCAGTCATTGCTTTGGTATTTGAACCAATATGAAATCGATCATTTAAACTCGCAACATCTTTTAGATCAACTGAATGTAATCCTAAAGCTTCTGTTTCTAAAACTTTATTTCCAGAAATCACGGCATAGTTCAATTCAGGAATAGCGCTTGATATCCTGATTGAATCTGCATATTGCGAATGATTTTGTCCGTACATGAAAGACGACAAACAATAAAAAAAGATAAATATTCTTTTAAATTTCATACTAATAAATTGAATGTGTTACTAAACCAATACAAATCTAATGTTTATAAAAAAACAGAACGTTTTGAAATCTATTTATTTTAATAGGCTCCTTCTGATTTACAGAAAAATTAATTTTTAGTTAAAACTTTTTTTTATTTCACAAAACCTACTACATTTGTAATATATTTTATTACAGTATGATTTCAGGTAAATTTGCCATAACGATTCACATTTTGACTTTGCTCACCAAATACCCAAATGATTTTTTGTCATCTGAGTATATTGCGGGTAGTATCAATTTGAACCCAGTATTGGTTAGAAAAGAAATTGCCAACCTAAAAGCACATCATATTGTAGAAAGTAAAGAAGGTAAAAATGGCGGAACAAAATTGTCTGTTGATCCGGCCAAAATTACATTAAAAGAAATATTTGAAATGACGTTTGAAACGATTAATTTAGGTTATGCAAAAAATCAGCCTAATCCCGATTGTCCGGTTGGCAAGAAAATCAATCAAAACCTAAGCTCTTTGTATACAGATATGAATCAAAAAGTTAGTCTGCAATTAGAAGGGATTTCGCTCGAAGATTTTTCTAATCAATTCTAAAAGTATTTTTTTACACAAAACTGTAACATTTTTTATTACTAATTAAATTTATATATTATGAAAATTGCAATCATTGGAGCAACAGGCTTTGTTGGCTCAGCCATTTTAAACGAATTAGCAAACAGAAATCACGATATTACTGCTATTGCAAGAAACCCGAAAGACAATACAAATGCAACCTGGAAAAGTGCTGATATTTTTAATGTAGACGCTTTGGCTGAAATTTTAAAAGGAAATGATGTTGTTATTAATGCTTATAATTCCGGTTGGACGAATCCAAACATTTACGATGATTTTATTACAGGCTCTAAAGCAATTCAGGAAGCGGTTAAAAAATCCGGAGTAAAACGTTTCATCACAATTGGTGGTGGCGGAAGCTTATTTGTTGCGCCGGGTTTACAAGCGGTTGACACTCCTGATTTTCCAAAAGAATATTACGCCGGAGCCACTGCAGCAAGAGATTATCTGAATATCTTAAAAGAAGAAAAAGAACTGGATTGGGCATTTTTTAGTCCGGCTTTCGAAATGCATCAGGGAATTACAACAGGAAGAACCGGAAAATACCGTTTAGGTCTGGACAATCCCGTTTTTAATGACGAACAAAGAAGTATTCTTTCTGTAGAAGACTTGGCGGTTGTTATTGCCGATGAAGCTGAAACTCCAAAACACCATCAGGTTCGTTTTACTGCGGCTTATTAAACACAAATTTCACGAATTTTCACGAATTAAACTTTTAAGGATAAAATCAAGAGCTGTTTCTCTTGCCGATTTCAATGGCAAAAAACAAATCTTTTTTTTCAGGAGCTAATCCCGCTATCCGTTCCAATCTTTTGTGCCGAACCCCGGCACAAAAGGATTTCTACTTCTATCGGGGCTAAGCATTCGTTTTCATAATGATATTTTTGTTTAGTTTGTCTTTTCGAACGAGAGATGAAAATTTGTGCTAATTCGTGACCCGACTGAAAGCGAATAGGCGAAGCAAATTAGTGTTCTATTCACAAAACAGTTTCAAGGAAAATCCTTTTTTGAAACTGTTTTTGTTTTCTGTACTTTTACAGTACCAAAAATTATACTTTGTCAAGTTCAAAAAAACAATCGGGCAGCTTACAAGAAAAAGCCGGAATTTCACCTCCTGAAATCACGAACGTTGCTGCAATCAATCAAATTAAAAAGAACAGAAGACAACAACCCTCCTCTGCTGAATTGATTGATGGAATTTTAGATGGAAACAGAACGGCATTAAGCCGCGCAATTACTTTAGTCGAAAGCACAAATCCGGAACATGAGGCAAAAGCAAACGAAGTTATTAATGGATGTTTGCCTCATGCTAATAAATCGATCCGAATAGGTATTACGGGAGTTCCCGGAGTTGGAAAAAGTACTTTTATTGAAGCTTTTGGAAGTTACCTGACACAATTAGGGAAAAAAGTGGCTGTTCTGGCAGTTGATCCAAGCAGTTCACTTTCGCACGGAAGTATTCTTGGGGATAAAACGCGCATGGAAGAACTCGTAAAAGACGAAAACGCTTTTATAAGACCCAGTGCTTCCGGAGATACTTTGGGCGGTGTTGCCCGAAAAACAAGAGAATCCATTATTTTATGCGAGGCTGCAGGTTTTGATACGATTATTATCGAAACTGTTGGGGTTGGGCAAAGTGAAACTGCAGTTCACAGTATGGTTGACTTTTTCTTATTATTGAAAATTTCGGGTGCAGGCGATGAACTTCAGGGTATCAAACGTGGTATTATGGAAATGGCCGATGCCATTGTAATCAACAAAGCAGACGGCGATAATATCAAAAAAGCGAATCAGGCGAAACTGGAATTCAACCGTGCTCTGCATTTATTTCCTCCCAAAAAATCAAACTGGCAACCCAAAGTTACGACTTGCAGCGCCATCACAAAAGACGGCATTTCTGAAATATGGGACACGATCTCTAATTATTTTGAACAAACTAATGAATCGGGTTTCTTTCCGGAAAAGCGAAAAGAACAAAATCATTTCTGGATGATGGAAACGATAAACGAACAGCTCAAACTGAACTTTTATAATGAGCCCGAAATCATTTCGCAATTAGAACAAAACAAAAAAGCAGTGCAAAATGATGAAATATCACCTTTTGCAGCTGCTCAGGCTTTATTAAAATTGTATTTTAACAAAGGTACAAAGTAGCAAAGGTTCAAAGCGACAAAGGTTTTACACTCTGTTTCTTTGAACCTTTGTCCCTTTATTCCTCTGAACCTATTTTTTAATAAAGGTTCAAAGTAGCAAAGGTTTTGCACTCTGTTTCTTTGAACCTTTGTCCCTTTGTTCCTCTGAACCTATTTTTCCAATAAAGGCCCAAAGTAGCAAAGGTTCAAAGCGACAAAGATTTTACACTCTGTTTCTTTGAACCTTTGTCCCTTTGTTCCTCTGAACCTATTTCTTTCTTAACTTATACTTATTCTCTTTATACAAATTCCCTGCTGTAATTACATGCGCCAAAGCATCTTTTGCTAATTCTTCATTTAATTTTACCGGAATCAAAGTTGTATCATTTTTGATTTCAAATTGCAGGGGTTTCAAATTAGGCTGCATAATCACAACCTGATTTTCTACTCTGAATGCATTGATATCATTAAACTGCATGATTGCTCTTCCCTGCGTTTTAGGATCTAGTTTGTTTAGATTTCTACCTACCATTGGTGTTTCAAACGGAAGTCCTAAATAACTCAATAACGTTGGCGGAATATCAATCTGACTTGCCAATTTATTGTACGAAGCTCCCTTTTGAACTCCGGGTCCTATAATTAAAGCCGGGATATGGAATTTATTTATTGGCACTAAATTTTTTCCGTACGTTCTGGTGTTGTGATCTGCAATTACAATAAAAACCGTGTTTTTGAAATAAGGTTCTTTCTTCGCCATTTCGAAGAATTTCCCAATAGAGAAATCGGCGTATTTCATGGCATTGTTTACCGTTGCAGGTTTCGCGTCATAAGGTTTGATTCTTCCGGCAGGATATTCAAAAGGTTCATGATTTGAAGTTGAAAACATCAATGAAAAGAAAGGTTTATCTCCTTTTGCCTTGAAATAATTATTGGCTTTGGTTACTAAATCTTCATCTGAATAACCCCAGGTTCCTTTGAAAGCATATTTGTTTCCATCAGAATCAAAATCTTCCTGATCTACAATATCTTCAAAACCATTTCCGTTAAAAAACGATGCCATATTATCGAAATTGGCCATTCCGCCATAAATAAAACTGGTATCGTACCCTTTTTGTTTTAAAGCTTCTGCCAAAGTGAAAAACCCTTGTTGCGAGTTTCCTAATTTCACCACACTTTCTGACGGTGAAGGCAAAAATCCGGTTACCACAGCTTCGATTCCGCGAACACTTCTAGTTCCCGTGCAATATAAATTGGTAAACAATAAACCTTCTTTAGACAATTTATCAAATTCCGGCGTTAGTGGTTTTCCACCTAAAATCCCAACATATTCAGCTCCCAAACTTTCCTGTAGAAAAATCACCAGGTTATAGGGTTTCTTCAGGATTGTATCGGGTTGTTGTACATGCAGAAACGGAATTTCGGCATCTGTAAAATCATTTGGTCCGGCAATCATGTATTTTTTTACACGGGCGATTGCTTCAGCTTCGTCCATTTTACCATACATTTTTGTGTTGCCTTCGTTTTTAATCGAATAAGCAGCAAAGGCTACGGTATAAAATGAATTTAATCCTAAGGTATTTGTCAACTGATCTGTTGAGAAAACAGCATTACTGGCATTTATAGGTCGTTTTGAGGTAAGACTTGATCGTGCTCCAAAAAACAATAAAAAAGCCACTAATGGAAATACCATCAATTTGAATTTATACTCCGTACTTGTTGTATAAAAATATTTCTTTCCTTTTTTGAATGCAAAATACAAGACCACTCCAAGAATTAAAAAAGTCACAATAATAGAGGTCAAATAACTTTTTAGCAGCATTCCTACTACTTCTTTAGGATAAATCAGATAATCTAAGAAAATCTTATTGGGACGTGTATCGTATTGTTTGACAAAATCCGGTGTTGCCAATTCTACAAATAATATCAGAAACAGGAATAAAAAGCTATAAATCACCAAAAAATTATTGGTAAACTTCAACCATTTATTAGGCAGGAAAGTAATTAAAACGGCCGGCAGAAATGACAAATAACATAATAGTATCAAATCCATTCGAAGACCGATTGGAAAAATATACCAGAAATTTGGTGTTTCTACTACTCTCTCTTTAAAAAGAAAAAACAAAAAGATCCGGCTTAAAGTAGTAATTAGCAATCCGATTGCTATGAAATTAAAAATGGGTTTTAAAAAACTTAATTTTTTCATTAGAAAGATTTAAATATTTTTTTTGTTGAAGCATAACGCGAAAACAGCAGCGTATCCCTACTCTTCGTAACGTTTTATTTCTCTGTCGTAAAACTCATTAGCCTGAACAATCAAACCTTCCATTTCAGCATTTAGTTCTGCTTCGTCAAGATCTTCCGCTTCTTCCATAAACTCAACCTCATCGTCTTTTAAGTTGATTATAAATCTTGGATAATCAAGGTGAATGATGAAAATATCATCTGCGAAATCAGTATTATCTCCGAGTAAAAATTTAGGTAATTCCATTTTTATTTATTTTTTGTTTTTATATTTTTTTGCCACAGATTTCACAGATTAAAAAGATTTTATAAAATAATCTGTAAAATCTGTTGCAACTTTATTCAAGCTTCAAATTTAACTATTTGAAAGTGAATTTTGGATTAATTTTTTCGTCAGGTAATGAAAACGGATATACAAAAATATGGCGGCAGCCGTTAATCCTGCCAAAAGGCCAATCCAAACCCCTTGCGCCTTTAAATCAGTATATTCAGCCAGGTAGTACGAAATAGGAAAACCTATAACCCAATACGCGACAAAAGTAATATACATAGGTATTTTTACATCCTGCAATCCGCGTAATGCGCCAAGAACTACCACCTGAATTCCGTCAGAAATTTGAAAAACTGCTGCAATCAAAAGTAATTTTGATGCAATACTTATAACTTCTGTATTATCCAGCACCTGACCTCCGTTTTCCATATTCAAAAAGATATGAGGCAGGAAATTATGGAAAGCTACGAACAGAATGGCAAAAAAAGTTTCGATTATAATAGCCAGTAAAAAAATAGAACGGGCTACCACAATTAAGTTTTTAAAATCCTGTAATCCTCTTTGATTACTTACACGAATCATCGAAGTAACGCTTAGTCCCATTGCAAACATAAAAGTAAGCGAAGCCAGACTCAACGCAATTTGATTAGCTGCCTGACTGGTTTTGCCAATATTACCGCATAACCAGATAGATGCTGTAAACAATACCACTTCGAAAAGCATTTGCATCGCTGATGGAAATCCTATGCTTATTATTTTCTTTATGGTTTCTTTTTTAATCTCGTCAAAACTGAAGTTTTTAAAGAAACGTTTTAAATCATCTCTTCTTGACAACATAATATGCATAAACATCACAAGGAATATTCTTGAAATCACGGTTCCGAGTGCTGCACCGATAATTCCCATTTTTGGAAAAATCCAAATACCATAAATCAACATATAGTTGATCCCAACATGCAGGACATTGGCCATAATCATAGCATACATCGAATATTTTGTCAACGATAATCCGTCAGCAAATTGTTTGTATCCCTGATACATAATTAGCGGAATCAACGAAAAAGCTACCCAGTCAAGATAGGGTTTTGCAAGCGCAATTACATCTGCAGGCTGCTGCAGCAATTCCATTATTGGCTTTGCCAAAACAATTACGCCAAAAAGGACCAGTCCTAAAACAGTACATAAAAATAAACCGTGATGAAAGGCAGAACGAATTTTACCATCATTTTTCTCAGCATCACCCTCAGCTACAATCGGAGTAATGGCAGTAGAGAAACCAATTCCTAACGACATTGCGATAAAAATCATACTGTTTCCTAACGAAACGGCTGCAAGTTCTGTACTTCCTAACTTTCCAACCATTATATTATCTACGATACCTATTAAGGTATGCCCCACCATTCCTAATATAATAGGATATGCCAATCTTAAATTATATGAAAATTCTTTGGTATACTGCTTTAAATTCAATTCTATTTCTTTTTAATCGGCAAAGATAATCAGAAGCTTTGGATTCTTTGATATTATTAAAAACATAAGCAAACATTACCTTTATTTTTAACGAACCATGAGATTATATAACAATTTCAAAAAATTATATAACAACGCCCTGAGGCCTCTCTTTTACTTTTACAGTATTAATAATTCAAAAATATTAGCCATGAAAAAATTACAAATATTATGTTTATCTGCCTTCGCTTTATTATACGCCAATACTATTTTCGCTCAAAGCAGTGAAATTAAAAATTATGATCAGGGCTTTAGATTAGGATTTGGTGTAAATGGCGGTATACCAACGGACAATGACTACAGATGGTCGCTTGGTGGAGATGTACGCTTGCAATATGATTTGACAAAGAAAACATCGTTGACATTAACTACAGGTTTTACAAACTTGTTTATGAAAGATAAAGATGGAGTTGAAGCAAAAGATCTTGGATTTATTCCGGCAAAAGCTGGTTTTAAAGCCTTTATCTGGGAAGATCAATTTTATGTTTTAGGAGAAGTTGGTGCTGGTTTTGCCGTGACAAACGATTATAACCAAACTACTTTTTTATGGGCACCGGGAATTGGGTATGCCAACAAATACATTGACATTAGTGTCCGCTACGAGGACTATAATAAATTTAATACCAATCAGGTTGCGTTACGTTTGGCCTATGGTTTTAAATTATAAAAAGAAAAGGTTTATTTTATTTTTTTGTTTTTGGTATAAACCCGAGAGATCGCATAGTCTCTCGGGTTTAGTTGTTTATATACGATTTGTTGCTAAAAAATATAACCGCAAAGACCGCAAAAATTTCAATTATCGAAACAATATAAAATTCGCAAAGTGACATTTTAGAAAGCAGTAGATCAAAAATTCATGCTAATTATTATTCATTACAAACTTCTCTTTCCTCTATATTCTACTCTCTTTTCTCTTTCTTCTTTTCTCTTTCTTCTTTTCTCTTTACTCTATTCTCTTTACTCTATCTTCTTTCCTCCAAATACCTCTCATCCGTCAAAGTTCTCATAAAAGTGATCAGCTGTTTCTTTTCCTGATCTGTTAAGTTTAATTTGTCTTCGGGTAAAGTTTGATTCGGAACATCAAATCCTAAACCTAATCCTCCGCCTTCGTTATAAAAATCGATCACTTCTTCGAGGGTTTTATAAACACCATTGTGCATATACGGAGCTGTGAGTTCGATGTTTCTAATCGTTGGCGTTTTAAATGAATATTTATGAATAGCCGCCTGCGTCACCACAAACTTTCCTAAATCGCCATCGAGTTTTTTAGCTTTGTTGGGAGTTCCTAAAACTTCACTTTCAGACCGGTCAAAATTTGGCGGAACAGTTCCGTTGGTAAGCGGAATAAAATGACAAGTCGCACATTTGGCTTTGCCGGCAAATAAATTAAAACCTGCTTTTTCATCTTCGGTAAACGTTCCTTTATTTTGCATGTACGCATCAAATTTTGAATCGTAATGACTTAGCGAACGAATGTATGATGCCAAAGCATTTTTGATGGCAAACTCGTTTATTTCTCCTTTTGGAAATGCTTTTTTGAACTCTTTTACATAATCAGGCTTTTTTTGAATCCCCAAAGCTGATTTTTCTAAAGATCCGTGCATTTCATTTTCGTTTTTAATGACAGCTACAGCCTGATCTTCTAAATAACTTACACGTGAATCTGCAAAAAATACACGCTGAAAAGCAATATTGGTTAATGTGGGCGTATTGCGCTGAATCATCGATTTTCCGTCTAATGCAACCGCTCTTTCCAATCCGTCTGTAAATGCTTTTTCGGCATGATGGCAGGAAGCACAAGAGCGCGTATTGTTTCCTGACAAGATCGGATCATTGAATAACTTTTTGCCTAAAGCAATTTTTTCAGGTGTAGTCTGATAATCGGGGAACCCCGAAAATGCTTCTGCATCAAAAGCATCTTTGTCGAATAACGTTTGTGCTGTTACTTTTAGACCTCTTTGTTCTTTCATGAACGGAATTCCTAATTCAGATTGGGTTTTATAAAGTCCACGACTCAACGGATTAGCAATTTCCCTGATAAAATACGCCCGGTCAAAAGCATTAAAATTCGTATTTGTTTTTAAATTTTTTTTGCCTTTTTCTAAAATCTCAAGTACTTCTTTAGAATTTGAAACCGATTTACCTTCGAGATACACTTTATAATATTTTTCGATCGTTTCCAGCGCTACAAAAGCTTCGGGAAGAGAATTCAGTACTACAGGCGAATCAAATCCGGTAATTCCAAGAGTAATAATTCGGTACACTTCCAGTCGCATCGCATCAAAAACATGGGCATCTGTCAGTTCATTAGTATTAGAAACTTTTTCTAACCGGGTTAAATTGGCCGATAAAACGCCTAATTCCTCAAGCAGTTCTTTTTTACTTTCTTTATTGTATTTCGGAAAAACCAATTCCTCAATAACCTGAAAACCTTCAGGCGGAACGGTCACTTTATCATTTTCTTCAAACTCCGGTATTGCGGGTCCGTTTATCGCCTTAGAAACTGCAGGCGAATAATATTCCCCTATCATTTCGACCTTTTTATAACTTTGATGCGCTTCGAGAAATTGCCTTTGAATCTGCGCTTCGGTTGAATCTGATTGTACCGAATATTTGAGTTTGGCTACTTTTTCGATTAATAAATTAATATCAGACTGAAACAATTCATTTACTTCCTGATGTTTGCTTTTTTTCTGGCAACTAATACATAATACCAATAACAACAAACAATATATTTTTTTCATGGTGTACTAACAATTAAAAGAGGAATGTTGATAAAAAACAGAAACCACTATCTCTAAAGAAATAGTGGAAGACTGTTTTGTAATGACTTAAAATTTATCTCGCTAAACCTTTAAGTACTAAAATTTGACTTGCCTGATTTTCTTTCGGACGATTTGTCCCTCCGTCAGGGCTTAAGTATTTTGTTCCTGTCCATGTATGTGGCTGAACGCTTAACATAAAAGTATCCGGAATACCTACCTGATCAGATACATCGATTAAAGCACCGTATTCCCAATCTCCAAATTTAGAAATGCCGCCTACGTTGTATTTCGCAGCATCTGCCTGAGTACGACGGTGGTCTAATTCTACTACAACTTTTAAAGCTTTTGTAGCAATATTGTACTGATAAATATAAGCATCATGCGTTTCGTCACCATATCCGTTTGCATCTTCCTGAACGTAAACATAGTTTTTAGTCACACAAATATTATCAGGGTTTTGAAATTTACCGGCAATTCCGGAACGGTTATCACCATCAAGAATTACTTCAAGAGTTCCTTTTAACGGGTCAGCAGCATCCAGGTTTAATTTGTAAACTCTGCCGTATTTTGTTCTTGATCCGTCTGCATTTGTTCCTGTTGTATTTTGTCCTGTTACGTTAAAATACAATTCACGATCAGCAGCATCACCACCTTTACGATAATCTAAATCTTCTACACGACCAAATTTAATTGCTTTCAAAACATTTACAGCGGTATTGATCTGCAAACCGGTCAAAGTAGTATGATTATCGATTTTTACGAAAGAAACAGGATATGTTTTGCTCACTTCCATGTCTTTTTCTCTTTGATTGTCATCGTTTCTTTTTAGCATGTATAAAGAACCATTGGTAAGATCACCAACAGCATTCGACACGTACATAAAAACCTGACCTCCGTAAGTTCCGGAGTCATCATCACCAATTACTACTACCGTTTTTCCTTTGTAAGCTGTAGAACGCAATGGCAAAGCATTCTCAGCACTTAAACGGCCAAATCCTGCCAACTCTTTAGATACAGATGCTGAACCTACATTTCCGTAAGGGTCTAAAGCGTGTGTACGGGATTCTTCACCAGATTCGCCACAAGTCAGATAAACCGGTCCAAAACCATGCTCTTCTTTTGTTGCCATAGTAGCACCGCACAATCTCCAGGTTCCTCCGCTCGAATTCAACAAATATTCACCCTTTGTAGGTTTGAATGTTTTGTCTAGTGTAATTCTAGAAACTGCAAAGTTGTCTTCGTTGTTTACTAAAAAAGTAAATGTTCCGTCAGTGTTCTTCAACAAACCTGAACCATCTGCAGAACCTCCAAAAACAAATTTCGGACTGTCTGCAAAAACATCATCCGAACTAAAAAGAGAATAAATCTTCAGATTCTCAAAACCTGCCTGTGCCTTCAATAAACTTGGTGTTACTGATTGGTCTTTCAATACAACACTAGTTGGTTCCGTTTCGTCTTTAGAATCGTTATTACAAGAGGTAATCAACGAGCCTAAAATAATTAGAGGTAAAATAATTCTTTTCATCAGTTAAAAATTGGTTTTATTTTTTTTACAAAGTAAACCCCTACTCTTTAACTTAAAATGACTTTCATATTATCAAAAAAACAAGACTGTGGTCAAAAAACCACATAAAGCCCTTAAAAAATTAACATTAAATTAGTAATCCAAAACATTCATAAAACTGCAATAACATACAGACAAAAAAAAGAGCCTTATTTCTAAGACTCATTTTCTAATTGCTGTTTATAAATTCCAATATTCTCTTTGATGTTATCCGGCAATACCGGTTCTTTAATATCCGTATGTTTCTGCATGGTATCCCAGATGATCTTGGCAACAATATAACGTGCCATTTCTTTATCATCAGCCGGAACAACATACCACGGGGCATCTTTGGTCGAAGTTTTATTTATGGCCTCCTCGTAATATTCCTGATATTCATCCCAATGCCCGCGTTCTTTCAAATCTCCCAAAGAAAATTTCCAGTTGTGTTTCTCTTTCTCCAAACGTCGCAATAATCTTTGGCGCTGTTCCTCTTTACTCAGGTGCAGATAAAACTTCAGAACTATAATTCCGTTTTGCGTGATATGCTTTTCAAAATTATTGATCTGTTCAATTCTGTCCTTCCAGAAATCCTTCGGAATGTCTTCTACACTTTCAATTCCCGGTAAATTCTCCGCCAGAATAAATTCAGGATGCACGCGTGTAACCAGAATGTTCTCATAATGCGTACGATTAAAAATCGCATATTTCCCTTTTTCAGGCAAAGCCATATAATGTCGCCACAAATAATCATGTTCTAACTCTGCAGAAGTTGGTGTTTTAAAACTATGCACCACAACTCCGCGCGGATTAAACTCCTTAAAAACTTCCCGAATCAAACTGTCTTTGCCCGACGTATCCATTCCCTGCAAACAAATCAAAACACCGTATCTGTTATGGGCATACATCGTATCTTGCTGTTTACTTAACTTGGCTTGTACTTTATCCAGCTTTTCTATCTTTTCATCATCATCGCCTTTTACTTTCAACAAAGTTGGAATCTTTGATAATTTTATTTTTTCTGTAACTTTAAAATCATTCGGATCTATCGATTTCATATATGTTGATTTTATTTATTAGAGATCATATATGTTATCGCCTTTTCAAATCTTTTTCTGTCTAAAGAGATTTATAAGTGGCGATTTCATATATCTTTCATTTTAATTACTATAAATATACTAATTTT
Organism: Flavobacterium aquidurense; assembly: GCF_002217195.1. Taxonomy (NCBI): domain Bacteria; kingdom Pseudomonadati; phylum Bacteroidota; class Flavobacteriia; order Flavobacteriales; family Flavobacteriaceae; genus Flavobacterium; species Flavobacterium aquidurense. The sequence goes on from NZ_MUGR01000055.1 coordinate 62,201, forward strand.
ACGAATCCCGATAGCTATCGGGACTGCTCATTACAATACTTTTCGATAAACTGTTTTTTTACAAGCCACAACAAGAGCTTCCGCTGGTCGCTTTGTTCTGTCAGGAAAAAATACAATTTCTCTTCAAAGTATTTTCATTGTTATCAGGGCTGGGCATTAAGTATTCTAAACAAACATTCATGGAAAAATTCACATTAGAAATATTATTTCAAATCATCGGAATCGGTTCAGCATCAGGATTATTTTTAAATAACGATTCACTATATATTATTGGCGACAACAGCGGATTTTTATATGAGTACAACATGCTGCATCAGCAATTGCACCAACACGCTTTAATTGACAATCCTACACAAAACATTCCCAAAAACCTAAAGCCCGATTTTGAATCCTTAACACATCACAATGATACCTTATATGTTTTTGGTTCCGGCTCAACCGAAAACCGAAACAAAATGATTGCCTTCGATCTTAAAGATAAAAAGGTGCTTCAAAAAAACAATCTTGTTGATTTATATGGTTTAATGCAGAGTTTTGGCGAAATAAAACCCGAAGATTTCAACTTAGAAGGTGCCATTTTCGATGGAGAAAACTGGTATTTATTCAATCGTGGAAACGGAATATCCAACAAAAACACCATTTTTACCATCCATGCTAAAAACCTGGGAGAAGAATTTGCTTTGGTTGCTACCAATTATAAACTACCAAAAATAAAAGGCGTTCGCTCCAGTTTTACTGATGCTATTCTGGTTGAAGACAAAATCTATTTTCTTTCCACCGCCGAAGACACCAAATCAACTTACGACGATGGCGAAATCTTAGGAAGTTTCATTGGACGAATCGATCTTAAAACCATGAAAATAGATTTTACTCAAAAAATTACGGCAACCAATAAATTAGAAGGTCTTACTTTCTATAAAAAAGAAAACAACAAAATCGAGTTTTTACTTTGCGAGGATAATGATACGGAATTATTAGAAACTAAGATTTTTAAATTGACTTTGCCGGTTAAGTAAAACTTTATGAACCTCTGTGCTATAATTATACCACAAAGATTTTCAAAGTTACCACAGAGAGACACAAAGATTAGTGCATTGAAAATTTCGAACTTTCATAGAAGCACAAAACTATCCATCTCGATAAAACCTCTGAACCTTAAAAAAACTTTTTTTATACTCGTCCCAACCTTTTTATCTTTTTCTCTCTCTTTAGTATAAAGACAACAATTGTGATAAACGAAACGCTAATTTCTAACTGCAAAAAAATGAACCGTGATGCTCAGCGTCAGGTTTATGAGCAAATGGCTCCAAAATTGTATCGCGTTTGCAAACGATACCTCAAAAAGGAAGAAGAAATAGAAGAAGCTATGGCCGATGCTTTCTATACTATATTCACAAAACTGGAACAACTCAAAGAAGTTCTGGCTTTTGAGGCCTGGGCGCGAAAAATAACCGTAAATCATTGCTTGGCAACCATCAAAAAAAATACCAATTTCAATATGTATCTTGATGATGTCAAATTGCTTTCGCAACCTTTTACAGAGGAGATTAATACATTAGAAGAAGAAGATTTGCTCAATTTACTCAATCATATTCCGGATGGCTGTAAAACTGTCTTTAACCTTTTTGTTATTGAGGGTTTTGCACACAAAGAAATAGCAGCAATGCTTAACATTTCTGAAGGTACATCAAAATCACAATTGAATGCCGCAAAAACCAAGTTAAAGGAATTAGTAAATAAATTGTATTACCAAAAAGCAAAATAGTCATGGACAATCAAGATAAAATATTTGATAAATTTAAAGAAGCCGCAGAAAACTCGGAACGAAAAGATTTTCCGGGAATGGACAAAGTCTGGGCGCGTGTTGAAGATAAACTCGATAAAAAAGAAGACAAAAAAGCAATCTCGCTATGGAAAAAAATTGCCATCGCCGCTTCTCTCTTATTACTCATCTCAATTGGATCTCAGTTTATAAAATCAGACAAAACAGCAATTCAGGATACTAAAGTTGTAATTAAAGAAAATATAGAACAAAACATTTTAGAGAAAAATAAAACCGTTGTTTCTTCAGAATCACCACTACTTCCAAAACCCGAAGCCCTTAAAATTCTAGATAAGCAAATCACCAGACAAAACAATGTAGCAGAAACAACAATCTATGTTACTGAGGCTGTGGGAGCAGGTATAGCAGATGCAATAATTATCGAAGAACCAGCCGCTGCACTCACACAAGCTGATTATGCTATAGAAGAGGATAATAATAATTTGAAAGACAAAGCAGCTCAAAATTCAGATTATTCCAGAACTGTAGAAAGAGAATCAGCTAAAGTTGCTTTTGCTGATAAGCAACCACAAATGGCTAAAAAAAGTGCTCCGCTGATTGTTCTTAACGGAAATGCAATATCTCATAGCGACGATAATAAAAGAGATAAAATGATGCAAAATGAGCTTCCTAATTTACAGCCTGAAAATGTAGATTCTCTGGTAATTCTGGATGCTCCTTTGTATATTATTGATGGCGTTTATTATTCTGAGAATGATTTATTCGGCAAAAACCCAACAAGTCCTTATGCACCTTTGAACAAACAGGAAATTAAAACTATTACTGTTCTTCAGGATCTCGAAGCGACATCAAAATATGGCGAAAAAGGAAAAAAGGGTGTTGTAATTATTACCACTAAATATGGAAAGCCAACTTCTAAAAACTAATAATAAAATTCAATCTTAAAATCTTTGTCAAAGTTGAATACTTTGACAAAGATAAAACGCAACTTTTATTTAAAATTTATCTCATGAAAAAAGCAACCTTTATTTCATTAACCCTTTCTATGCTTATAACTTTCGCTGCAAATGCACAAGAAAAGTCAGTTTCTAAAGAACATTCAGAAAAGAAAACAACAGAAACAACGACCAAATCTAAAGACACAATCTCTGATATAAAAATTTCATCGAATGTTATCAAGCCTGTCACATCACCTGCTCGAATTATAATATGTGCACCATCCAAAAGTTCGCTTATGAATGAGCCTTTGTACATTTTGGACGGAGTGGTCATAAACTCAAAGCAATTTTCTAAAGTTAATCCAAATGATATTGAAAGCATTCAAGTGCTGAAAAGAATTGATGCAACTTCTGTTTACGGCAATAAAGCGATAAACGGAGCTATAGTGATTACAACAAAAAAAGAGGATTAATAAGGTATAAGTTTTAATTTGTTTACTTCATTCGACTAAATATTTATTTACATTTGACCTCTTTTTGAAAATTCTTCAAAACTTATTTAGACAAAAAATATTTACAAATCAATATCAGACAAAACTTAATGAACCCTATATTAAATCAGAACTTATTTCTTATAAAAGAGCATATCGGAATGTTTAAAGCGGCCAACAACTACGACATTTATAATCCGGAAACCAACCAGATCATTATGAATTGTCGTGAAAACAATCTGGGCTTTTTTACCAAAATGTTACGTTTTACAGATTATAAAAGAATGACGCCTTTTGATATCGAGATTACTACGGCTTCCGGAGAAAAAATAATTTCAGTAAAACGTGGTATTGCGTGGCTGAGATCAACTGTTGAAGTTTTTGATGAGAAAGATCATTTGGTGGGAACATTCAAACAAAAAATATTTTCTATTGGAGGGAAATTTGAAATTCTGGATAAAAATGAAAGAACGGCTGCAACTCTTCAGGGAAAATGGACGGGCTGGGATTTTAAATTCAGCCATGAAAACAAACAATTGGCTCAGGTAAGTAAAAAATGGGCAGGAATGGGTAAAGAGTTTTTTACGAGCGCTGATAATTATGTGCTGAAAATCGAAGAAAACGTTGCTCCGGACAGTCCATTGAGACAATTAATTCTTGCAGCTGTTATGTGTATTGACATGGTACTGAAAGAATAAGAAAGTTGTTAAACTTAGATTAAGAAAATAGCCCAAAGCATCATTTTAGGAAGCAAAAACTGTATTTTTGTGTAACTAAAATGATGCTTTTTGCATTTCTAAAAAATAAATCATGACAGACTTAAAAAATAAAAATGCGCTCATTACCGGCGCAGGAAAAGGAATTGGAAAAGCTATTGCCATTGCACTTGCCAAAGAAGGCGTAAACTTAATTTTAGTTTCAAGAACTCAGGCTGATGTTGATCAACTGGCTGCTGAAACTGCTGCTTTAGGCGTAAAGTCTTTAGCTTTATCTGCTGACGTTTCAGACATTCATTCGATCAATAGTGCTGTAGAAAAAGCTTTAAACGAATTTAAAACTATAGACATATTAATTAATAGTGCCGGAATTGCTTCTTTCGGAAAGTTTTTAGAGCTGGAACCGGACGTTTGGGAAAACATCATCAAGGTAAACTTAATGGGAACTTATTATACCACCCGTGCCGTTATCCCTAATATGATCGAAAGACAAACGGGTGACATTATCAATATTTCTTCTACCGCAGGATTAAACGGAAATGCTTTAACAAGCGCTTACAGTGCTTCTAAATTTGCTGTATTAGGATTAACAGATTCTTTAATGCAGGAAATGAGAAAACACAATATTCGCGTTACAGCATTAACTCCAAGTACGGTAGCAACAGACATGGCAAAAGATTTGAACCTGACAGATGGCAATCCGGATAAAGTGATGCAATCTGAAGATATTGCTGAATTGATCATTGCGCAATTAAAATTAAGCCGTCGCGTTTTTATAAAAAACAGCAGCATCTGGTCTACTAATCCTTAAAAATAAATTCCAAAATTTAAATTCTAATGTTGAGTTTTTAACGTAAAACTCCAGGATTTGGACTTTAAAAAAATTGGAATTTCAACAAAAACATGATGGAACAATATTTAAGACAATTAATATCAATAGAATTCACAGATAAAAAAGAACTTTTTACGGGATTTCTTATTGACTACTCTGACGATTGGATTTTACTACGAAACAATCCGGAAGATTTTATACTGGATGGTTTTGTAATTCTGAAAAACAAAAACATCGAAGCCATTCACAGGGATCATGATCTTGAATTTACAGAAAAAGTGATTCGACTGAAAGGCCTAAAAACCAATGCCGAAGATATTATTCTGATTAGAGATTTAAGCACGATCCTGAATTATGTAAATTCTAAATACGGTATTTTTCAAATTTCGAAAAAATCAGCAAAATCAGCTTATTTGGGAAAATTAATAGCGCTAAACGATGAAGAACTAACCATCGACTTCTTAGACATAAAAGGTCAGTTTGGTGGTGAATTAAGTTTTAATCCGGAGAAAATCAGGGTTATTGAGTTTGATACGGATTATATCAATTCTTTGAAATTGGTAATTCCGGAAGATCAGAAATAGCATTTATTCTAAATACCACTAACGTTTCAACTTTGTCAAGTTTAAAAGTTTGACAAAAATCTAAAAAGCAGAAAAAGCCTTTCATGAAAGACTTTTTCTGCTTTTTGTTGTTCTGTTAAAAGCTGGTTTCCTCTAGATCAATATAACTTATAATGATACTTTTAAGTCTTTTAATGGTTCTTTCTAATAGGTCTAAATCATAATTTCGCAATCGCTAAATTCAATAGACTATCCCTTTAAAGATAGACCTTTTAACACTAAACTGAAAGTCATAAAACTTTATCGGTTAAACATTTTTTTTATACTCCTAAGAATTTTAAAAATAGCTAAAATTGAAATTTTAAGACATTAACATAACAATCTAAATAATTTAACTTAAGTATGGAATCACAAACATTACAATTGCCACATAAGATTTACATCAATAAACAAAAATTAAAACAAGAATCCATAATCTACGGTATTCTGACCATATGTTGTTTATTTGGATTTTGGTACGGAACCGGAAAATTTTTCACTGCAGATTATTATTATCCCAAGATGGTAATTCTTATGCCAATATGTTTTATTATTTTACTGATCGAAACCATAAAAAAATATAAGACCGCCTCTAATAATGAGGCATTATTTTCTTTTTCAGAACAAGGTGTTGAACTTTTTGATAAAGATTATGCCGGTATTGGTATTATACCGTGGAGTGAAATTACGGGCTGTTCAGAGAATGAAACGGGAGGTTCTTACTTTGGGTCTGCTAAAATGAAACTTTTATCCATAAATGTCAAAAACCCGTTAGTCTATTTAGACAAGATGAAAAATAACAGCCGTCGAAAAAAAATAATAAAATTCAATAATAAAAATAATATCAACTCTGTATATCATATTGAGTCAGTAAATTTAGGGGTCGATATTACACAGCTAAAAAGAACTATTTATCAAATGGCTGAAAAAGCCAACAGTTAAAGATTTCTAAAAAAAACAATCAAAATAGCGAAAAAAGAATTCTTGAAAAAGATCCATAAATTTAAAAGAAATAATTATGTTTTACTATTATAGTTTTATCACAAAACCTTTAACAGCAGTTCGGTTACGAAATGAAACTTGTCCGGTTTGCTCTAAAAAGAATTGTATCGAAGTAACCTTATATATGAAATACGCTTCTTCCATAATTCCACTTTTTGGAATGGGGAGAACAACGAGCGTTCATTGTACTGAATGTGGCCATGAAATAAAATCATACAACACACCTCTTTTTGCCAAGAAGAATTATTCGCCTGAAATACTAAATACCATAAAAGATCTTAGGTCAAATCATAAACGCACAGTGTGGCAACTGCTTTATCCTTGGTCGCTATTAATTTTACTGGGCTTATTGTGTGTTTTTGGGCTACTAAAACAATACTCTGTTTCACAAAACAACTCAAAAAATGATGAAATGCTTGCAAATCCAAAAATTGGAGACGTTTACAAAGTAAATATTGATTCAATGTATTTATTAAACGCAAATTCTATGGGAAGCAAAAGAGGACAGACCTTACTTAAAATTGTAAATATAAAAAATGATACTCTTTTAATGGTGCGCAATAAACAAAAAACAGAAGGTGTTGGTGTTAGTGAAAGTGACTGGAAAACGTTATCCCGAGAAGATAATGCTTTTGAAACAATACCTTATAGAATAAGTGCAAAAGGAATTGCAGAAAGAAAAGAAATATTCGAATTCTATGATCAAAAGAAGATTGATTCAATAAATAAGACAGATGTAGTCAAGTCTACAGATCCTCTTCATTTCTCTAAATCAATTGGTCGAATTCCTAATTATAATGGAATTGAAGTAGTAGAACGAAAATAGAATTACTACTAAAAAACAATAAAACCCTTTTAGAAAAGGGCTTTATTGTTTTTTGTCATGAAGAAGAAATCGAAATGACAAAGTATATCTCTGTTCTTAAGCTTCCGTCAATTTATTTAAAAACGCTAAACGGACACTTCCGTCTTCGTCGATTTTTGTCAGATTGATTTCTTGCAAAGTATTAACTAATTCCGGATTCCAAGGCGTTTTTACTTTTACGTAGTTTTCAGTAAAACCGTGAATGTATCCTTCTTTATTTTCACTTTCGAACAAAACAGTTCTGTTAGATCCCAATTGGCCTTCATAAAAAGCACGACGTTTTTTAACGGATAATCCGCGTAACATTTTAGAGCGTTTTGCTCTTACATTTGCCGGAACAATTCCCTGCATGTTGGCAGCTTCTGTATTGTCTCTTTCAGAATACGTAAATACGTGTAAATACGAAATATCCATTTCATTCAGGAAATGATAGGTTTCTAAAAAGTGCTCATCGGTTTCACCCGGGAAACCAACAATTACATCTACACCAATACAAGCATGCGGCATTACTTCACGAATCTTATTTACACGTTCTGTATATACTTCACGCAGGTAACGACGTTTCATTAATTTTAAAATATCATTGCTTCCGGATTGTAGCGGAATATGAAAATGAGGTACAAAAGTCCTGCTTTTAGAAACAAATTCTATGGTTTCATTTTTCAATAAATTAGGCTCAATTGATGAAATTCTCAAACGCTCAATTCCATCCACCTTATCCAAAGCCTGAACTAAATCAAGAAAAGTATGTTCGTGTTTTTTGTTTCCGAATTCTCCTTTTCCGTAATCGCCAATATTTACTCCGGTTAAAACAATCTCTTTGATATTTTGAGCCGAAATTTCTTTAGCATTTTGCAATACATTTTCTAAAGCATCACTTCTCGAAATTCCTCTCGCCAACGGAATCGTGCAATAGGTACATTTATAATCACAGCCGTCCTGAACTTTCAAAAAAGCACGGGTTCTGTCGCCAATAGAATAACTGCCTACATAAAAATCAGCTTCGGCAATTTCGCACGAGTGCACTTCACCCATATCGTTTTTACTCAAATCATTAATATAGTCGGTAATTTTAAATTTTTCAGTAGCTCCTAAAACCAAATCAACACCATCAACTGCTGCTAATTCTTCCGGTTTCAGTTGTGCATAACAGCCTACTGCCGCAACAAAAGCCTTATCATTGAGTTTCATCGCCTTTTTTACCACCTGCTTAAATTGCTTGTCTGCATTCTCTGTAACAGAACAGGTATTAATGACATAAATGTCTGCTATTTCTTCAAAATCAACACGGTCAAAACCTTCGTCATTAAAGTTTCTGGCAATTGTAGAAGTTTCTGAAAAATTCAGTTTGCAACCAAGCGTATAAAAGGCAACTTTTTTTCTATTTTCCATGGGAATAAACTACGTTTTAAGTAGTAAGATATTGATATTTACTTCTCTTTTAAAGAGTTTGCAAATTTACGTACAATATTCTTTAAAATAAAATCAATAATACACTATATATCAAAGTTTTGCACCAAACATGCATTTCAGGACTTCATAAAAAAACACCAATTAGCCCGGGAACGAATTAATAAATTTTATCTCCGAAAAAAACGACGCTTTTTTTCAATAAGAATAAATTGACAAAATCATCGATAAAATGCAAATAACATCGATTAAATACCTTTTTAACGACATTAAATTCAAATTTTCTTACATTTAACTTTGTTTAAATCATTTTTAGAAGTAATTTCACTTCATTAAAAATGGAACAATAAAATTTTATTATTTAAAGAATAAATTGCTCATAACAATTTTGATTTTCCCTCGTTATGTTGTTGTTTTGTTGTTATAAAAAATGGGAAGGCCGAAAACCAGAAAGAGTAGGCGAAAATTATAAATTAAAAATCCATATGAAAGCATTTTTACCCACAATCTGCTTGATGTTCTTAACCCTTTTTAGCTCGCAAGCGCAAAATACTGCTCCGGCTGCTAATCCATTTCCTTCTATTAGTACATTGACAACTTGGGCGAGCTTAAACTCTCAATCTCAATTTGATATTGCAATTCGTGCGGTTGGATTTAAATTTGAAGTAAAAGAACCGAGTGAAGGCTCGACTGCTTACACTTATATTCGTAAAGTAACGGTAAATGAAGTAAATTATACAGATAGAATTGTTTACAGAATTACCAATAATAATTCAGCAAGTATCATTTCTTTAGTAACAGCTTCTACTGATTTAGTGAGTTTGTATACACCACAATTGTCTACTTTTAAAAATAACAATTGTAAAACTGAAATGTCTAAAGACAAAAATACTACTTGTACTTGTTACGAAAGCGCCAATTTTGCAATCGATCTTTGTGACGAGCGTGTAAAACTAACAATGGGTGACGGAAATAAATATTTTGTATCTGTAGCTAAAAAATAATATCTGATAGAAGTATCAGAAACTACGAGCTGTTTTCTAAATCTTTGCGCATCTTAACGAGATAAGAATACAAAGATTTAGAACGCATTTCTTAGGATTTATAAGTTTGGATTTTTTAATTCGTACCAAATTTCCAATTCTCCTTCATATTCAAAAGAATTCACGTAACGCATACCGAGTTTTTCAAGAATTTTTCTGGAGTTTTCATTTCCCTCATCCGCGTAAGCATAAAGTGCCTCTACTTTCATTACGTCAAAAGCATAATCTACAAAAGCTTTTCCGGATTCAGTAGCATATCCTTTTCCCCAATGTTTTTCGATGAAACGATATCCAATTTCATAAAAATCTTTATGCTGATTGATTTCATTGGTAATAAATTTTATTCCGGACCATCCTATAAACTCTCCGGATTCTTTGAGGACAACTGCCCAGCGGCCGGCACCAAAATCTTTATATTGTTGCTGAATAATTTTGATATGAGAGCGGCTTTCCTCTATATCTTTTACCGGTTTTTTACCAACAAAAACATGTACGTTCGGGTTAGAATCCAATTCAAACATTCCTTTGTCATCAGATGCTATCAATTCTCTCAAAATCAAACGCTCTGTTTCTATTGGCTCTTTCATCTCAAATAAATTTAATTTAAAATATAACGCTGTACCACTTCAGCAACTCCGTCATTATTGTTTGATGCTACAATTACATCTGCCCTGTCTCTTAATTCAGGCGTAACATTATCGACCCAAACTCCAAGTCCGGCGTATTCGATCATCGTAAGATCATTTCCTGCGTTTCCAACTGCAATAATCTCACTTTGGCGAATGTTTAACTTATCGGCCAAAAGCTTTAAACTCGCTGCTTTATCAATTCCGTTTTGAGCCGCTTCCAGGAAAAATGGTTTCGACATTGCAACACTTAAATGTGGCATTGCCAGTTTTAAATCTCCTTCGACTTCTTTCAGGTAAGACGGTTCTGCCAATAAAATACATTTTACTGCCGGCTTGGTAACCGCTGCCTTAAAATCAGCTACTTTATTGTGTGGCAATCCCGTAATTTCTTTTTCGATGTCGATGTATTCGGAATCGGTTTCACTCACAATTTCACCATCAAGATAGGTAATAATATGCGTTTTCATTTTTACACTGTAATCGTATAAATCATGAATTTGTTCCGGTGTTAAGCACTGTTCAAATAATATAAGATCATCTTTTACAGTACTAATTACAGCACCATTGAATGAAATAATATGCGAATCGTATAAATCTAATTTTAACTCTTTAGCATAAGCGGTCATTGCTGATGTTGGCCGGCCGGAAGCCAAAACCACATGCACCCCTTTTTCCTGCGCTTCAAGAAGGACTTTTTTATTTAATTCAGAAATTTTATGATCGTCTGTCAACAAGGTATCATCCATGTCGAGCACTAGCATTTTATATTGCATTTTTTTTTAGTTTTCAGTTTTCAGTCGCAGTAAACAGTTCTCTTCTGAGACTGGAACTGAAACTGAAAACTTTCTTTATATACTCATTCTGAATTCTTCGATAACCGGATTTGCCTTAGCAAAATCTGTTTCCTGAATAAACACCTCAACGGCTAAATCAGATTGTCCAAAACCTCCAAGGCGAGCTGACTGAATATTGTCTTTTTTTGTTGTTTCTACTCCTGCTTCTTCTAATCTTTCTTGTAAAGCAAGTGCTAAAACTTCACTTCCTGAATATACTTTCATTAATCCCATAACATCTTATTTTTTGTAATTATTTGAAATCTACTGTATTATTGTTTGTGGTTGTTTCTAAAATCAATATTTTTTCAATTAGGCACCGAAAACTGAAACTGAAAACTGCGACTCTATTCCTCTTCCTGAATATCGTCATCTTCTTCGTCCAGTTCCTCTTCACCTTCTTCATCCATATCAAACAAATAAGGCTCCAGCATCATTTTATCTGCCAAAATCTCAATACGTTCTGTCAGGTTTTCAGCAAAAATAATACGTTGTGTTTTCGTGATACTATTTGAAATACGCATGATTTTAGTTTCGTGACGCAATTTCAGCATTGGATCAGCATCGTCGATAATAAACATTTTCAAACGGTTTACATTATATCCGGCTGTTGTAAACATATCACTCAGTTTATTTGGCGTTCCGATCAGAACATCAATTCCGGTCGAAATATAATTTTTGTCGTAATCTGTATCTCCTTTGTCGTGCACGCCGTAAACTTCCAGCTTAGAATATTTCCCGTATTTCTCAAAAAGGGCTTCCATCTCTAATACTTTCGCTTTGTCTTCAACAAAAATCAAAGCACGTGGCGACTCTTCGGTATGTCCTGATAATTGCTGAATTACATTCAGCACAATTGTTGTCGTTTTTCCACTTCCTGCCGGAGAAAGAATAATACAATCTGCCCCACTTTTTATAGTCGAAAAAGTTTCCTGCTGCAGAATATTTGCTTCTGTTAAACCATTTTCGATTAATGCGTCTTGTAACTTTTCGTTTATTTTTTTTAGTTTCATCTTTTTTATGCTTTAAGCTTTAAGCTCTACGCTCTAAGCAAAAATTATTCATACTCTTTAAAAAGCTTAAAGCCTATTGCTTATAGCTTATTGCGCGAAGCATCTATTTGCTTGCAAACATTTTCACATCGGTTTCAGAAATTTCGTTTCCTCCCAAAATGATCAGTCTTTCGACTACATTTCGAAGCTCACGGATATTTCCTGTCCAATCATATTCCTGCAATAATTTTATAGCTTGCTGCGAAAATACTTTCACTACATTTCCTTGTTCTGATGCAATTTTCTCTGCAAAGTGTCTTATCAAAGCCGGAATGTCATCACGTCGTTCGTTCAATGGCGGAACTTTAATCAAAATAACAGCCAAACGATGGTATAAATCTTCACGGAAACGACCTTCGGCAATTTCGGTTTTTAAATCTTTATTGGTTGCAGCCACAACACGAACATCGACTTTTATATCTTTTTCGGCTCCTACTCTGGTAATCATACTTTCCTGCAAAGCACGTAACACTTTGGCTTGCGCCGAAAGGCTCATGTCGCCAATTTCATCTAAGAAAATAGTTCCTTTGTCTGCTGCTTCGAACTTTCCTGCACGATCTTTTACCGCCGATGTAAAAGCTCCTTTTACATGACCAAACAATTCACTTTCGATCAGTTCACTTGGGATTGCAGCGCAGTTTACTTCAATCATAGGAAAATTGGCACGCTCGCTTTTTTCATGCAATTGATGCGCCACCAGTTCTTTTCCGGTTCCGTTTGGACCTGTAATCAAAACTCTGGCTTCTGTTTGCGCTACTTTATCAATCATTAGTTTAATATGATTAATAGCCTCGCTCTCTCCTACCATTTCGTAGTTTTTGCTCACTTTTTTCTTTAGGATCTTATTCTCAACTACAAGTTGTTTTTTGTCTAAAGCATTACGAACTGTATTCAATAAACGATTTAAATCAGGCGGTTTTGAGATATAATCAAAAGCTCCCAAACGCATCGTGTGAATAGCCGTTTCCATATCACCGTGACCGGAGATCATCACCATTGGAATTTCAGGTTTGATTTTTTTAGCTTCTTCTAAAACCTCAACACCGTCCATTTTTGGCATTTTGATATCACACAAAACCAAATCGTAATCGTTGTTTTTTATTTTTTCAAGACCTGCAACACCATCTTCTGCTTCATCTACCTGATAGGTATCGTTCTCTTCTGATAAAATCTTTACCAAAACTCTTCTGATGGATGCTTCGTCTTCTACAATTAGTATTTTGCTCATTTTTTTTAATGTTCAAAGTTGCAAAGGTTCAAAGGTACAAAGTTTAAAATCTTTGCATCTACGATACCTTTTACCTCTTATTAGTAATACATCTTTTATGTTTATATAATTCTCAAATATTTTATTCTAAGTTACAAAAAATGAAATTCAAAAAAACCTTTGAACCTTTGAGCCTATGAACCTTTGCAACTATAAAAACTAATACTTCAGCCATCTATACAATTCTTTCCAGGTTGGTTTTTTGCCGTACATTAAAATACCGATGCGGTAAATTTTTGCAGCGAACCAAACTACAAGGAAAAACGTAGCAAACAATAATGATACCGAAATTGCGATTTGCCACCACGGCACTCCAAACGGAAGTCGCATTAACATTACAATTGGCGAGGTCAACGGAATCATAGAAAACACAACGGCAATTGTTCCGTGAGGATCATTGACAACCGTAAAAAATCCGATATAAACACTTAAAATAAGCGGCATAATAATAGGTAATAGAAATTGTTGAGAATCGGTTTGATTGTCAACCGCTGCTCCAATTGCCGCATAAAATGAGCTGTATAAAAAGTAACCGCCAATAAAATAAATTACAAAACCAATTAAGATACTACCAATTGGCAGATTCCATAATTCGCTGATATACATTTGCGCTGTTCCCGTCATTTCCTGCTGTGCCGACTGCATTAGTTCTGGTGAAATTCTTGCCGTTGGCCCCACATTCACCCCAAAAAATGCCGAAGCACCATACATTAATGCCAAACCAATTATCGCCCAAATCATAAATTGTAACAATCCCGCAAGTGAAGTCCCGATGATTTTACCAATCATTAACTGGAATGGTTTTACCGATGAAATAATAATTTCGATAATTCGGTTGGTCTTTTCTTCAATTACACTGCGCATCACCATGTTTCCGTAAATGATGATGAACATCATAATCAAATACCCAAATGCTCCGCCAATACCAATTTTTATTTCATTTAAACCTTTCAGGCTTTCTTCGCCCGAAGCTTTTACCAAATGAATATTAACTGACGATTGTGCCTTTTTTATTGCCAGAGTGTCCAGTTTGGCATTTTCGAGATTGATTTTGGTAATTTTTTCTCCTATAACATCCTGTGTTTTTTCAATAAAGGAAATACTTGGACTATTATTGGAAATAAACTCAATTTTGCTTTCTAAATCTTTTAAGTTACTTGTCTTGGGAATAATAATTAAACCATCTAAACTTTCATTTGTTATACTGTCTTTTAATGCTTTTATATTAAGCTCAGATAAATTCAAATATTTAAATGCTGCATCTTTTTTATTCTGTTTTACAAAATCATTCGCAAACAAACCTGTTTCGTCGTGAATGGCGATTTGTTTGGTTTCTGCTTTCATAGAACTCAAATAACCAATAAATCCTGCGATTGCCACAAACAGCAACGGACTTAAAAATGTCATGACAACAAAAGACTTATTACGAACTTTTGCAATAAACTCTCTTTTTATAATCAACGAAATTATACTCATTTTTTAGATTAATTAGATTTTTAGACTTCTTAGATTATTAGATTTTTTATTAGATCTCCAGATTCAGTATACGAATCCAAGAAGTCTAACGATCTAAAAATCTATCCAGTAACTGTTTGAATAAAAATATCGTTTACGCTCGGGATTTTTTCTACAAAATGAGTCACTTGTCCACGTTGTGTCAGGATATTTAATAATTCATTTGGAGTTGAATTCCCAATTTGAATATCTAATTTCAAATCATCATTTAAAGATTTGAAGCTGGCTGGTGCAACGGTAAACTTTTGTGTAATATCATACATCAAACCTTCTACATTATCCGTTAAAATCCCAACCTCAAAACTATTGGTTCTAAACTGGCGTTTTACATCGCTTAGTTTTCCTTCTATTAATTTATTCGATTTGTGAATCAAAGCAATATGATCACAAAGTTCTTCCACACTTTCCATTCGGTGTGTCGAAAAGATAATGGTCGCTCCCTGTTCTTTTAATGCCAGAATTTCATCTTTGATAATATTTGCATTTACAGGATCGAATCCTGAGAAAGGCTCATCAAAAATCAGCAACTTAGGCTTGTGCAATACGCAAACCACAAACTGAATTTTCTGTGCCATCCCTTTAGATAATTCCTGGATTTTTTTGTTCCACCATCCCTGAATTCCCAAACGATCAAACCAATATTCCAATTGCAACTTTGCTTCTGCTTTAGAAAGCCCTTTCATTTGCGCCAAATACAAACATTGCTCGCCCACTTTCATAGAAGTATACAAACCTCTTTCTTCAGGAAGATATCCAATAGTCTGCACATGTTTGGGATGCAATTTTTCTCCGTCTAAAATTATTTCGCCACTGTCCGGCAATGTAATTTGATTGATGATACGGATAAGGGAAGTTTTTCCAGCTCCATTGGGACCTAATAACCCATAAATGCTGCCTTTTGGCACATTTAATGAAACTTCGTTAAGCGCTACATAATCACCGTATTGTTTTACGACTTTATGTACTTCGAGTAAGTTGCTCATGCTATATTTTAGATTTTCTGCTTCAGTTTGATCATTATGATCAACAGCCTGTAAAAGTAAATAATTCGAAACGAATCTTTGTATAATTAAGCAAAAAACCCATTCTAAATTTACATTAGAATGGGTTTTTTAAAACTTATTTAGTATTTCAGAAAAAGTTAAGCTTATGAAAACATATCTTTTACTTTCTCAAAAAATGATTTTTCTGATTTTTCAGGACTTGGAATAAAGTGTTCGTCAGTTAAAGCATTTTCAAAAAATTGTTTTTGCTCTTTATTCAAGGTTTTCGGAGTCCAGACATTTACATGAACTAATAAATCTCCGCTTCCATAACCGTTGATACTTGGAATTCCTTTTCCTTTTAATCTTAATATTTTTCCGGACTGAATACCTTCTTCTAACTTGATACGAACTTTTCCGTTAATGGCTTCAATATCTTTAGAAACTCCTAAGACTGCTTCAGGAAAACTGATGTACAAGTCATAGTGAATGTTTTCACCTTCACGTTTCAGGAATTCATGCTCTAATTCTTCGATTGCAACAATTAAATCACCAGGAATACTATTTCCCGGAGCATCGTTTCCTTTATTAGAAACTTTCAATTGCATACCATCCACAACTCCTGCAGGAATTTTGATAGAAACTGTTTCGTCTTCTACAACCATTCCTTGCGCATCTGCTTCAGAAGGTCTTTTATCTAAAATCTGACCTGAACCTCCACAAGTAGGACAAGTTGTCGCAGATTGCATTCTTCCTAAAATAGTATTGGTTACACGCATTACCTGCCCCTGACCGTTACAAGTCGAACACGTTTTGTATGTTACTCCTTTAGCCTGAACTTTACGTTTTACTTTTACTTTTTTCTCAACACCATTAGCAATTTCTTCTAAAGTCAATTTTACTTTAATTCGAAGATTACTTCCTTTAGCACGACGAGGACCTCCGCCTCCGCCTCCTCCGAAACCGCCAAATCCACCTCCAAAAATATCACCAAACTGGCTGAAAATGTCATCCATATTCATACCGCCATGGCCACCACCACCAAAACCTCCGGAACCATCAAAAGCCTGGTGTCCGTATTGATCGTATTTTGCTTTTTTGTTAGGATCGCTTAGAACTTCATAAGCTTCTGCCGCTAGTTTAAAGTTTTCCTCTGCCTCTTTGTCGCCTGGATTTTTATCCGGATGATATTTCAGTGCACTTTTTCGGTACGCTTTTTTAATTTCGACAGCATCAGCACTTCTTGTTATGCTTAGTATTTCGTAAAAATCTTTTTTCATAATTAGAATAAATTCCATCCCGATAGCTATCAGGATTCATTTCAAACTTCAGTTAACTCATCTCCTGAACTTCAAAACATTTTATTTGCATTTTTTAGTTTCCGGTAACAACTTTAGGAAAACGAATGATTTTGTCACCTAATTTGTATCCTTTTTCAATAACATCAACAATTTTCCCTTTTAATTTCTCAGACGGAGCCGGAATTTGGGTAATTGCTTCAGCAAAATCAGCATTAAAAGCATCACCTGCTCTTACTTCAATTTGCTCTAAACCTTTAGAAACCAAAGTGTTTTTCAGTTTTTCGTGAATAAGTTCAACCCCTTTCTTTAGATTCTCATCTTCAGATTTGTTGATTTCCACAATCGCTCTGTCAAAATCATCCAAAACAGGCAGCATTGCTAACAAAACATCCTGGTTTGCAGTTTTAAACAAATCGATACGCTCTTTTGAAGTTCGTTTTTTGTAATTTTCAAATTCAGCAAATAATCTCAAGAATTTATCTTTTTCTTTTGCCAAGTCTTGAGCCAATTGCTCTTCAACACTTAATTCTTCAACAATTAATTGTTCACCGTTGGCATTGTTCTCTAACGTTACATCATCTAATTCCTGATCGAACTCTGTATTTTCCGTAGTCATATTACTTTTATTTTTAAAAATATTCTTAAACTTCATTTTTTATTCTTTCTGTTGGATTGCAAAAGTACTGCCAAATCTTATAAAATGTCAAATTGTCACTTTATTAGAATTGAGTCACTTAAAAACTAAAATTAACCACATAAAATTTAGTATAATTTTAAGACTATTACGATTTAGTTTATACTATATTTGAGTACCAGATTGAAAACTAAATTATTAC
>NZ_MUGR01000056.1:0-11399 GCF_002217195.1 Flavobacterium aquidurense
ACCATATAAGTAATGTAAGTTCCTTTAAAAAAGCCAGTCTTAAATTTCTTATATCACTTATAAGGTTTAAGAGTGCTATTTAAGCCATTTTTTTAAATGAGATAGAAAATCATTCTGTTGATCAACAAATAAATAATGGGAACAATTATGCAGTAAAGCAAAATGATTTTTACCTGCTATATTTCGGATAGAGCTGATTTGTTCTGTTGAAAATATCCCATCTTCTTTACCATAAATGACATAAATAGAAACGCCATCTGTTTTTATCTTCTTCAAAGATGATCTCGTGTCTATATTGTTTTTCTTTTCGTTTTGATAGAAAAGAACGGGAGCAATTTTATTTCTGATATTCGTTTTGAAAAATTCGCTTGCTGCATAATCGTCATATAATTTTTTAGATTCTTCAGTTGGGTTCGGCATCTTAAAAAAACCATTGTCACCCGCCAGACTAAAACAAGCTTTTCGATATTCAGATGAATTTTTATCGAGTTTTTCTATCGAACTTATTGTGTTCAGTTGATCAGAATCACCGCTGTATTTTTTCTTTAGAGAATTTAAAATGTGATCGTAAGTTTCTTGCTGAGAAAACAAAGCTCCGGCCAATACAAGCGCGCTAACTTTCTGCGGATATTTTTCGGTGTAAAGTGTAGCTACTAATCCGCCAAAACTATGAGCAAGAAGCGTTGCTTTTTTTAGATGGTATTTTTTATAAATAGCATTTAGATACTGAAAAGCTTCATTATAAGTAAATGCTGCATTAGGATCTGCAGATCTTCCTTCACCTCTGCGGTCATAAGCAATAACATAAAAGCCTAAGTCGGCCAATTTTTGCGCTGTTGTACCTTCAAACAAAGTCGCATTTCCACTTGGGCCTCCATGAATAAAAATTACTGTTTTGTCTTTTTTGTTTCCGTATGTTTTAATGTACAGATTTTGCCCATGTGCAAAAATGGATATTATAAAAAAGAAAGCTATTAATAATTGTTTCATTTACTCCATGTTTTGGTGATCTTCCATGTCTTTTCGTAAGTCTAGATTTCTAAACGTAGGTGATTTTAAACCGAAACCTAAAACCGTCAAAAGTGTCATACTTCCGCCAAATACAACAGAAATAACAGGTGTCATTAATTTTGCTGTTAAACCGCTTTCAAAAGCACCCAATTCGTTTGATGATCCTACGAACATAGAGTTTACAGCCGCCACACGACCACGCATATGATCGGGAGTTTTAAGTTGTAAAATTGTTTGTCGGATAACAACAGAGATTCCGTCAGCAAGACCGCTTAAAAACAGTGCTACAACAGACACCCAGAAAATTGTCGAAACTCCAAATAAGATTATGGACAGGCCAAAAACAAAAATGGCACCCAGAAGTTTCATTCCTGCCTTTTTATATAATGGAACATAAGCAGATACCAGCATGGTAATAAAGGCACCAACGGCCGGTGCGGCTCTCAGCACCCCAAAACCTTCCGGCCCTACTTTTAGAATATCCTGGGCAAAAACGGGCAATAAAGCAACAGCTCCGCCAAAAAGAACAGCGACCATATCAAGAGAAAGAACGCCTAAAATAGTTTTGTTATTGAAAACGAATTTTATTCCCTCTTTAAGACTTTCCATTACCGGTTCGCCAATCTTAGGATTCAATATCGGTTTTTTACTAATTTGGGATAAGGCAATTAAAGCAAAAAGTGAACAGGCAAAAACAGAACACATTGACCAGTGAACACCAATAAAGTTAATAGAAAATCCTGCAATAGCCGGTCCTAAAACCGCCCCGATTTGCCAGACTGAACTGCTCCAGGTTGCTGCATTCGGATATACTTTTTTAGGTACGATTAAAGATAAAAGCGAGAATATAGTCGGGCCAAGAAAAGCACGCACCAGTCCGCCAAGAAAAACTAAAAAATAAATAGAATATAAAATAGCATCAGTAGACCAGCCGCCAACTATTTTTGGCCAGGTTAGTAAAAACAATCCAAAACTGATTACCGAAAATCCGAGGATACATTTTACCAGCAATCCTTTTTTCTCCCGCTGATCCACCATGTGTCCGGCGAATAATGCCATAGAAACAGCCGGAATTACTTCCATTAAACCAATAAGCCCTAACGAAAGCGGATTTTTGGTTAAGCTGTAAACTTCCCATTCAATAACAATAAATTGCATTGACCAGGCAAAAACCATGGCAAAACGCAATATTAGAAATACATTAAATTCTCTGTAACGTAACGCCTGATAAGGATCTTGCTTGTTTGTTTTAGTTTTCATCTGTTCTGATATCTTTAAGCATAAGTTGAGTAGATACAGTTCCGTTCCACTCGTTTTCAGCTAATGAATACGCTAGCTGAAAAGGTTTTTGATTTTTTACGAGGTCTATTTTTTTGCCAAGACCAAAGCCTATCGCAGCAATTCCTTCTGAGGTATTTTGCTTTACAAAAAGTCTCAAATGTTCTTCGTCTGCCCCTAAAGTTTTAGCGTAGCCTGTGTCTTTGGCATCTTTCGTCATAAAAACAGGCGTCATATTCAGCGGTCCAAAAGGTTCAAATTGTTTTAAGATCCGGATGAGTTTTGGAGTGATATCACTGAAATTAATTTCGGCATCGACTTCAATTTCGGGAGTTCGCATTTCGGGTAAAATAGTTTCCTCGACTTGTTTTTCGAAAGCGTCTTTAAAGGTTTTATAGTTTTCTGCTTTCAAAGTCATTCCTGCTGCATACATATGTCCTCCAAATTGCTCTAAATGCTCAGAACAGGCATCAAGTGCATTATAAACATCGAAACCTTTTACAGATCTTGCAGATGCTGCGTATTTGTCACCGCTTTTGGTAAAAACCAAAGTCGGACGATAATACGTTTCTATAAGTCTTGAAGCTACAATCCCTATTACGCCTTTGTGCCAGTCTTCCTGAAAAACAACAGTTGAGTATCGGTCTTGCTCATTGTTTGATAAGATTTGCTGAAAAGCTTCTTTCGTAATTTGTTTGTCCAGATCTTTTCGGTCTGAGTTGTATTGTTCAATCTCTGAGGCAAATTGCTGTGCTTGTTCAAAGTTGAATTCCGTCAGTAATTCAACGGCATGATTTCCGTGTTTGATTCTTCCGGCAGCATTTATTCTTGGTGAAACAATAAAAACGACATCAGTAATATCTAATGTTTTCTTTTTTACCTGATGTACCAAAGCTTTAATTCCGGGTCTCGGATCTGAGTTGATAACCTGCATTCCGAAATAAGCCAAAACTCTGTTTTCCCCAGTTATAGGTACAATATCTGCAGCAATTGCTGTGGCAACTAAATCCAGATAAGGGACTAAGTCTTCAATAGTCTCTCCTCGATTTGTTCCTAAAGCCTGAATGAGTTTAAAACCAACGCCGCAACCGCACAATTCGTCATAAGGATAAAAACAATCTTCTCTTTTTGGATCTAAAATAGCGACTGCATCCGGAAGAAATTCTCCGGGCCTGTGGTGATCACAAATAATAAAATCGATGTTTTTTTCTTTGGCGTAAGCGATATGGTCAATAGATTTTATGCCACAGTCCAAAGCAATAATTAGCGAAAAACCGTTGTCATCAGCAAAGTCAATTCCTTTAAAAGAAATTCCGTAACCCTCAGCATAACGATCCGGAATATAAGTGGCAATATTAGGATAATGCGTTTTTAAATACGCTGAGACTAAAGAAACAGCCGTTGTTCCGTCAACATCATAATCACCAAAAACCAGAATGTTTTCCTGATTTTCGATGGCCAGTTCTATGCGGGCAACCGCTTTGTCCATGTCTTTCATCAGGAAAGGATCATGTAAATGTTGTAATGAAGGACGAAAGAAGTTTTTGGCATCTTCGAAACTCTCAATGCCACGCTGAATCAAAAGTGTTGCTACAAAATCTTCTACATTTAAGGCTTGCGCCAAATGTTTGACTTTGTCTTGAGAAGGTTTTGGTTTTAAGGTCCAACGCATTTTTTATTGTAGATTTTAGATCTTAGATCTTAGATTTTAGATTGGAGAAATCAAAAATCGTTTAATCTGATATTTATTTTTTTTGCCACAGATTAAAAGATTTAAATGGATTTTTTAATCTGTGTTAATCTTTTAATCTGTGGCAGAATTTTATTTTTTACTTCAGCTCTAGTGCATTCCCTTCAAACTGAATTCCGTCCCATCCTAAATTGATGAAATTTCTAATGTTTTGGTGATTCGTTCCGCTTGGATCTTTTAAAACTTCTTCGAAATAAAAGGCACCAAAACAGGCTAAAGTTTCGTCTTTACTTAAGTTCTGCAATTTTGCGAAAGAAAATAATTTGCAGGAACCTGAATTTTCTCCGGCTGCATTATGCTGTGTTCCGTTTTGGAAAGCTGTTGGAGTAAATGTGTAATTTTCTTCGATTACAGCAATAGTTTCAGGGAATGTTATTTCGGTTGGAGTTTTTTTTAGTTTTGCTAAAAAGGCTTGTATGTTCATGAGTATAATTTAAGTTTTTTTGCCACAGATTAAAATGATTAGAAAGATTTTTTTTGGAACGAATTTCACGAATTTGCACTAATTGAATTCGTGATAATTAGTGAAATTGCTTTGCCTGTTCCTATCGCTCGGGTCGTGGCGAAACTTTTTATTAATCTGTGAGAATCATTTTAATCTGTGGCATAAATATTTTTTAATCTTCTTCTTCTTCTTCTTTTTCATCATCCTTAGAAAATTTACTTTTCTTAGGTTCTTTTATTATTGTTTTTCCGGCAACTACTACGACAATTTCGCCGCGTGGTGCTGTTTTTTCAAAATGGGTTAAAACTTCTCTGGCAGTTCCACGAACATTTTCTTCATGTAGTTTTGATAATTCTCGTGAAACGCAAACTTGTCTGTCTTCTCCAAAATACTGAATAAATTCAGCTAATGTTTTTACGAGTTTATGCGGAGACACATATAAAATCATCGTTCTGGTTTCTTCGGCTAAAGCCAAAAAACGCGTCTGGCGTCCTTTTTTATCAGGAAGGAAACCTTCAAAAATAAATTTGTCATTTGGTAATCCGCTGTTGACTAAAGCCGGAACAAAAGCAGTTGCGCCGGGTAAACATTCGACTTCGATTTTATTTTCGACACAAGCGCGTGTCAATAAAAAACCGGGATCTGAAATGGCCGGAGTCCCTGCATCTGAAATCAGGGCAATCGTTTCACCGGCTTTCAAGCGTGCGATTAAATTCTCGGTTGTTTTATGCTCGTTGTGCATGTGATGGCTGTGCATGTGCGTGCCAATCTCAAAATGCTTCAACAGTTTTCCGCTCGTTCTGGTATCTTCGGCCAGGATCAAATCGACTTCTTTCAGAATCCGAATGGCGCGAAAAGTCATGTCTTCAAGATTGCCAATTGGCGTTGGAACGATATATAATTTAGACATAATTGTTTATTAGTGAAATGTAAAAAGTGAAAAAGAACTACGAGAATTTTTTCTCTACAATTCCCAGAAAGCGTTCTGCGTAATCGTCTTTTCCTTCCCAGTTGTTATAATCCGGTTTTACCATGTTTTCTATAAATTCCTGGGCTTCGCCATAAGAATCAAAAGTTAATAATTGATTTAAAACACGGCTGTAATCTTCAGAACTGTTTCCGAAAAGGTTTTTGGTAAAAGCTATTCTGTCATTGAGATCCACATGAAAACCTTTGGCCAGTTTTTCGTTTAAAGTAGCTGCTTTTGTTTCAGCTGGTTTTTCTATAACAACAGTTTCGATTGTTTCTTTTTTCTCTTTCAATTCACTGATTACCGGAGTTGGAGTAGGAGTGACATTTTCATAACTGTCTACTTTTACAAACTGGGCATCGGCATAATTAACTCCAAAATCCTCAAATGAGATCGTAATAGGAGAGTTTTTTGCAGGAATTTCGACTATTGGCTCTTCTTTCTCTTTCACTTCTTCCTCTTCTAATTGAAAAAGAGGTACAAAATCCGGAATAGGTTTTAAATCACTTATTGTTGTAAACGAAAGTTCTTCGGCAATATTTGTTTTTTCGTTAGTCCCGGCAATTGGTTCCTCTGTTTTTTCAGCAATTGGTTCTTCAATAGTTTCAGCAACAGGTTCCGGGATAGTTTCGATGATAGGTTCCGGAATTACTTCTTCCGGTATTTCTGCAACTACTTCTTCAGTACTGATTTCTTCGGCAACTTCTTCTGTAGCTTCTTCAGCAGGGATTTCTTCTGTTTTAATTTCTTCAACAGTTTCCGGTTCAGCAATTGTTTCAACTGGAGTTTCTGCAACTGCTACAGGCTCTTCAATTTTAACTTCTTCGGCAATTATTTCTTCTTTATCAAAATCTTTATCAAAAATAGATTCAATTTCAGAAGTAATTTCGCTGTGGCCAATTGTTGGTTTCAAAGTATCGAAATTCTCGTCTACAAACTTTAAAATCGCTAGTTTCTCATATAATTTCTGCGTTTCAAGATACAACTGATTGATATCGGATTTATTTTTAAGCTTTAAAATTCGATGTGCAATGCTGATTAAATCGGCTTCCAATTTTTTTTTCATAACTGTTGAAATTATAGTGAATAGGGTATTTTAGTATATTTTGTATTTGAATGTCTTTATTCCCGGTAGAAATCTGAAAGATATTTTTTTATTTCTGTTAATAAGCGTTTGCGAATCTTCGATTTGATAAAAATTTTCTACTTTTGAAAAAGTGAAAAAACAGCAGTTTTTCACGTCGATTTATTACCAGTACAAAGTAATAAAAACTATTCATTTTTAAAGGTAGAAAAATACAAAATGTTTCTCGAAAATACAGTAAATCACAAAGAACAATTTGGTTGGATTGAAGTTATTTGTGGATCAATGTTTTCGGGTAAAACCGAGGAGTTAATCCGCAGATTAAAACGTGCTCAATTTGCCAAACAAAGAGTCGAAATTTTTAAACCCGCTATTGATACCCGTTATCACGATGAAATGGTAGTATCTCACGATGCTAACGAAATTCGCTCCACTCCGGTTCCGGCTGCGGCTAACATTGCTATTTTAGCGCAGGGCTGCGATGTTATTGGTATAGATGAAGCGCAGTTTTTTGATGATGAGATTGTTACAGTTTGTAATGATCTTGCCAATCAGGGAATTCGTGTGATAGTGGCAGGACTTGATATGGATTTTAAAGGAAATCCTTTCGGACCAATGCCGGCACTTATGGCAACGGCAGAATATGTAACTAAAGTTCATGCCGTGTGTACCAGAACAGGAAATCTGGCGAATTATAGTTTCAGAAAGACAGATAATGATAAGTTGGTAATGCTTGGGGAAACTGAGGAATACGAGCCGTTAAGCCGTGCAGCTTATTACAATGCAATGAAAAAGATTCAGGATAAATAGAAACTTCTTTTTTAAAACAAAAAAACTAAAAAATGCAGCAACCCACTAAGAACAAAAAATCAACGGTTTTAATAGTAAGTGCAATTGTGGCATTTTCATTGGCTTTAATTCTATATTATTCTTTTAAAGAACCCGTTGCGGACAAGGAAATGATCGAATTAGTGGAAAAGTACAACAATAATTGTCCTTTAGTAATTCAGGAAGGAATACGTTTAGATAATGTTACGTTGCCAAAAGATAAAGTGGTGCAGTATAATTTGACCCTGTTGAATGTTGAAAAAGCTACTGCTGAAATTGAGGTAATAAAACAAAATGTTGAAGAAAGCCTGCTTAGTACAGTTAAAGCAAACCCCGGACTTAAAGCTTTTCGCGATAATAATTTTACTTTGATTTATAATTATGATGATAAAAAGGCAGATTATTTATTTGAGATTACAATAACGCCGGAACAGTACAAATAGTTTAAAGATTCTAATATAAAAGAAAACCCAACAGATTTTGAATTTGTTGGGTTTTTTGTTTTAAAGGATTTCATTCATTCCGTAGGAATGTTTGGTCGGTAGCTATTTTAAATTGATTTGTGAATCTACGTTACCGTAGGAACGTTTGAATAATCAAATGGATATTTGTGGTTAATTGTATGAAACAAGTGTGCTTACAGGACACAATTGGAAAATCGTAATATTTTTTTTCTACCGATGAAATATTCCTACGGAATAGCCAATAATACAATAATATCATTAGCCGAGTAAAAATAAACCCGACAGGTTTTTTTACCTGTCGGGTTTGCTATGTATTATAAACTCAAAGTAAGTTTAATTTTTCTTAATCTCTTAATGGTGAAAAAAAATTTATATCTTCTTTCTCATTCTCGCTACCGGAATATCCAGTTGTTCGCGGTATTTGGCGATAGTTCTTCTCGCAATGGGATATCCTTTTTCTTTTAGAATTTCGGCCAATTGATCGTCTGGTAAAGGCTTCTTTTTGTCTTCTTCTTCAATCGTATTTTTAAGAATCTTTTTGATTTCTAAAGTCGAAACATCTTCACCCTGATCGTTTTTCATCGCTTCAGAGAAGAATTCCTTGATTAGTTTCGTTCCGTATGGCGTTTCAACATATTTACTGTTGGCAACACGCGAAATTGTCGAAATATCCAAACCAACCATATCTGCAATGTCTTTTAAGATCATTGGTTTTAGTTTGGTCTCGTCGCCATCCAGGAAATATTCTTCCTGATAATGCATAATGGCATTCATGGTAACAAACAGCGTTTCCTGACGTTGTCTGATTGCATCGATAAACCATTTAGCCGAATCCAGTTTTTGTTTGATAAACTGAACCGCATCTTTTTGAGCCGACGATTTATCACGGGAATCTTTATACGTCTGCATCATTTCCTGATAATCCTTAGAAACGTGCAGGGAAGGAGCATTTCTTCCGTTTAAAGTCAGTTCAAGTTCACCGTCAACAATTCTGATCGCGAAATCAGGAACGACATTCTCCGTTACTTTATTGTTTCCGGTATAAGATCCGCCCGGTTTAGGGTTTAATCTTTCGATTTCGTGAATGGCTTTTTTAAGCTGCTCGTTCGAAACGGCATATTTCTGCAGTAACTTATCGTAATGTTTTTTGGTAAAAGCATCAAACTGATTTTCGATAATATCAATTGCTAAATCAACATATTCGGTTGGGGTTTTGTGTTTTAATTGCAATAATAAACATTCCTGCAAATCACGCGCACCAACGCCTGACGGTTCCAGTTCGTGAATTACCTGAAGCATTTTCTCGACCATTTTCTCATCCGTATAGATGCCCTGAGTAAACGCCATATCGTCTACAATATCCGGAACACTTCTGCGGATATAACCCATATCATCAATACTTCCAACAAGGAATTCGGCGATTTCGCGTTCTTCATCATTCAAAATAAAAGTATTCAGCTGATTGATCAAATCCTGATGAAAACTAATTGGAGAAGCAAAAGGAGTTTCTCTTTCTTCGTCTTCACTATAATTATTCACCTGAGTTTTATAATCGGGAGTATCGTCGTCGCTTAGATATTCGTCAATGTTAATGTCGTCTGCTTCAATTCTGTCGCCTTCTGCGTCATCATAATCATCGTATTCTTCATTAGCGAATTCATCCGCTTCATATTCATCTTCTTTTCCAGCTTCAAGAGCCGGATTTTCGTTCATTTCTTCTAATAAACGTTGTTCAAAAGCTTGCGTAGGCAATTGAATTAACTTCATCAGCTGAATTTGCTGTGGAGATAATTTTTGGGATAATTTTAAATTTAAAAATTGCTTTAGCATTTATTTTTGTTAAAAGTTTCAAGTTTCAAGTTTCAGGTTGCTGAACGTTCAACAACCTGAAACTTGAAACCTGAAACAAATTTTACTATCTTTTAAAAACTTAGAACCTTAGCACCTTAGGAACTTTTTTCTAAAACTCTGCATTTCCAGGAGTTCTCGGGAAAGGAATTACGTCTCTAATGTTTGTCATTCCGGTTACAAACAATACCAAACGCTCAAATCCTAAACCGAAACCTGCGTGAGTTGCAGAACCAAATCTTCTGGTATCTAAATACCATGATAATTCTTCTTCGTCGATTTCTAAAGCTTTCATTTTTTCGATTAGAACATCGTAACGCTCTTCTCTTTCAGAACCACCAACGATTTCTCCAATTCCTGGGAAAAGAATGTCCATTGCACGAACCGTTTCTCTTCCCGGCTCTGTGTTGTCGTTCAAACGCATGTAAAACGCTTTAATGTTTGCCGGGTAATCAAACAAGATTACCGGACATTTAAAGTGTTTCTCCACCAAATAACGCTCGTGTTCTGATTGTAAATCAGCTCCCCATTCGTTGATGATATATTGAAATTTTTTCTTTTTGTTTGGAGTAGAATCTCTCAAAATGTCAATTGCTTCCGTGTAAGAAACACGTTTGAAGTTGTTCTCCAAAACGAAGTTCAATTTCTCTAATAAAGCCATTTCGCTTCTTTCTGCCTGAGGTTTTGATTTTTCTTCGTCTAAAAGTCTTCCTTCTAAGAATTTTAAATCATCCTGACAATTGTCTAAAGCATATTTTATAACGTACTGAATAAAATCTTCAGCTAAATCCATGTTGTCATCAAGGTCGTTGAAAGCAACTTCCGGTTCGATCATCCAGAATTCTGCAAGGTGACGAGAAGTATTAGAGTTTTCAGCTCTAAAAGTTGGTCCAAAAGTATAAATCTGACCCAAAGCCATTGCATACGTTTCTCCTTCTAATTGTCCTGAAACCGTTAAGTTGGTTTCTTTTTCGAAGAAATCTTCTTTATAATTTACTTTTCCGTCTTCAGTTCTTGGCGTGTTGTCAAATGGTAAAGCCGTAACTTTAAACATTTCTCCGGCACCTTCAGCGTCAGAGCCTGTAATGATTGGCGTATTTACATACACAAAACCTTTTTGCTGAAAATAGTTGTGAACCGCAAACGATAATACCGAACGCACACGCATAATGGCACCAAACATATTCGTACGAACACGTAAATGTGCATTTTCGCGCAAGAAATCCAAACTAGGTTTGTTTTTTGGCTGTATTGGGAATTTTTCTGCATCAGAATCTCCTAAGATCTCCAGTTTGTTCACCTGAATTTCATATTTCTGACCTGCACCTTTACTTTCAATCAAAGTACCAATTACAGAAATAGCAGCTCCGGTAGTAATTCTTTTTAAAGTTTCGTCAGGCGTATTTTCAAAATCAACAACACATTGTATATTATTAATGGTAGAACCGTCGTTAAGAGCGATGAACTGATTATTTCTAAAAGTTCTCACCCATCCTTTTGCATTAACCTCCTGAAGCGTCGTCGTACTGTTTAATAAGTCTTTAACTTTTGTGTGTTTCATTTTATATATAATATTGAAATTAAATTATTTGTTGTGTAATAACTGCAAATATAAACGATAATAATTAAAATTAGAAGCTGTTTCCCGCTATCCGCTATATCTTTTTCTTGCTAAAGGAACAATAAAAAGGATGCCGCTGCTATCCTACCGTCTGGACACA
>NZ_MUGR01000057.1:0-41250 GCF_002217195.1 Flavobacterium aquidurense
CCTTTACACTACCAAGAATGAAGTCTAAAATTCAAAAAAACAGGAGTCCATTTAATTTTATCAACAATGAACATATTTTCTTTAATTTCATATAAATCTAATGACAACGAGAAATGAAAATAGTAAAGCAAATTGTTCTTGTTTTAATAGTAATTCTTTTTATAAACTCATCATTTGGGCAGACTTTAAAAGTGACTGACTTTAGAAAAGCATTTAATTATTACAACCCTACAGAACATAAACAATTATCATTAAAAGGTTTTAAGTTATTGAGCGATACAATTTCAACAAACAAAAAGAAATTTGAGTTTTATAAACAAAATACAAATGAAATAATTGAGATAATTTTTAAAGAAAATGGAGAAGGCGGAGAATATTTAAGCATACTTTATTTTTTGCCAAATGAATTTACTTATAAAAATTTTATCTCAACATTAAAGACATATAAATTCAAGTATAGTAAAAGAAACACACGTTATCAATTACCTACAAGCTCATATTCTGGTGAAAACATCTATGTTAATGGTTTAGGACATATTAATAATAAAAAATATTATTTTATAAAATATGATAGTTATAAAGATAAAGCATTGTCTGGATTAAGACCTGAAATCAGAAGCAATAAAATTCAAACAGATGACAGCATAATAAAACTAAGATAAGATAACGGAAGTTTCTATTTTTGATAAGAACAAAAATCATCAAATCTCACAAAAACGCAAAATCAGATCTAAAATGAAAAAGACA
Source organism: Flavobacterium aquidurense (assembly GCF_002217195.1). Taxonomy (NCBI): domain Bacteria; kingdom Pseudomonadati; phylum Bacteroidota; class Flavobacteriia; order Flavobacteriales; family Flavobacteriaceae; genus Flavobacterium; species Flavobacterium aquidurense. Next base: position 748 of record NZ_MUGR01000057.1, read on the forward strand.
TTCTTACTATTCTTTGTTCTCACTCAAATTACCATTTACGGACAAACACAAAAATTAAAAGACACTTTTACCATAACAATCAGAAACGAAGAAGGCGATCTAAATAATGACGGGTTAATTGATAAAGTATTGCTAAAAATGGATACGATAAACGAGACACAGCCATTAAAACTAGAAATCTATTTTTTACAAAAAGACAAAAAGTATAAATTGAACGTCTCTACAGAAAAATTAATGCGACCTCAATATCCAAATGGGAAATACGGTGGCGATCAAATTCCTGATGTTCTTATTGAGGAAGGTTATTTATTCATTGGATCTGAAATTGGTAAAAATCATTTTTGGCATAAATTCAAATTCAACAATGGATATTTTGAATTACACGAAATAACTAATGTAGTTTGGGATGGCAAGAATACGACCGAAACCGAATTCAATCTTTTGACAGGAAAAAGAACTGAGATAACTAAACCATTAAGCTCTGAAAAAATCCTGAAACAGACCACTAAAAAAATCATAGTAAAACCACTGCCAAAAATCAATGATTTTAGGGCTTTTGACAGTAAACTGAATTAAAACATCTAAGACAATCGAATTTTCTGACCGAAACCTTATAAATGAAAAAACGAATTACCCTAAACCTCTTAATTCTGCTCGCGATTGCTGTTCAATCCTGCAAGAACACAAAGAAAACAGACGATAAAAACCCCGCAAAAAGCACTGAAGTAACAGATAGCCTTCCCTATCGTGAATTTGAAGAAGTAAACGGCGAACCAGATCAAAACATTGCTTATGAACCTGAGGTCACTTATCCGAAAACAGGAAAGAAAATTGCAGACTTCCTTCCCAAAACCGGCATTTATGAAGTTCAATATGAAACAGAAGGAGATCTGAACAATGACGGCTTAGCTGATATTGCCATTGTCCTGAAATACAGGGAAAATAATGTTTCTAAAAGACCAATGCTCATCCTTTTGCAAAACGGAGATAAATCATATCGTTTAGACAAAGTTTCAAATATAACGATGCCGGTTGAATACAACGAAGCCGATTATAAATTATACGACACCGAAGATATTACTATAGAAAATGGAGGATTGAATATCAACCTCTACAGTATTGGCCCAAGTGGTACTATTTTCGGTTCATTTAAATATATCGGAAACGATTTTATTCTTGATATGATCGAAGCAGAGTATCGGGGCGCGGGCGGCCATTCAGGACTTTTTTACAATTATGAAGGTGGAGACATAACAATAAATCAAACCAACACCATGGAAGAAGATCAGCCCGTAACATCAAAAACTACAAAGGCAAAAGTCAAACGTTACTTATTTGAAAATACTTCGATTACAGAATTTTTTAATGAAGAGGGTAACACAAAATAAAAAATGAAACTAAAATTAACTTTACTCTTTTCGATTTTGTCGATTTCGCTATTTGCACAGACCAATTTAGGAATTGGTTTGGTTACCATTAAATTTGATGACAAAACAGTTTTACCTTTTTACACTTCTATTAATGATAAAGAACCGGTAAAAACAATTCGGTTTTTTAATGATAAATCGATCAACAGCTGGAACATTAAAGATCTTAAGAATCAGCAAAAATGGTTAAAACCGGAAATACTTTGGCTAGATTATAATTACTTCGTTTTTCGATGCGAAGAAAAAGAAAACAACTGGTTTAAAATAATTGTAGACAACGAATCCGGAAAATCACTCTGGATTAAGAAAAGCAAAAGCACCCTATTTAGAAATTGGGAAAAATTTCTCCAGGATATGTTTAGTGTTCAAAGAAAATCGAAAATGGACAAAATTTATAAGTTACCCAATAAAAATTCAGGAGCAATTCGATATTCAGGCGAAGATTGTTTTCAGGTCAGATCGATGAAAGGCGATTGGATTGAGGTTTTCACATCTGAATGCGACGACGTAAAAAGTCAATTAAAATCTGGATGGATAAAATGGAAAGATGGTAATAATTTATTAATAGATTATTTCCCAACAAGTTAGGACAATCAGAAAATCAACATAACAATAATGTTTAAAATGGCTGCACTATTTTTCAAAATCAAAACTGCTTTTTTTTCATAACTTCGTTTTGCGTCCCCTAAATAATTTAGCTTTGTCAAATCCATATTAATTACATTCGCATTTTTCTAAATTCTAAAAATGGAAAACTACAGCATAATCATTTTCATTCTGGCTATTGTCATCGGACTTTCTGCTTTTGCTCACAAAATAAAACTACCCTACCCAATATTACTTGTTATTGCCGGAATTGCCATTGGTTTTATTCCGTCGATGGGTGAAATAGAGATAAATCCGGAAATTATCTTTCTACTCTTTCTTCCCCCATTATTGTATGATGCCTCTTTTAATATTTCGCCCAAAGACTTCAAAACTAATATTAATACCATTGGTACTTTAGCCATCTCATTGGTTTTCCTGACGACACTTGGGATTGCAGTTGTAGCGCGCTACACTATTCCCGGAATGACGTGGCCTTTGGCATTTGTATTGGGTTCTATTCTGTCAGCTACTGACGCAGTAGCCGCTATAAGCATTACAAAAGGATTAAATTTATCTCATAAAACCTTAACCATTCTTGAAGGCGAAAGCCTCATAAACGATGCCTCTGCCCTTGTTGCCTATCGCTTTGCAGTCGCGTCTGTAATGGGATCTGCATTTATAATCTGGAAAGCAACTTTACAATTTATATTATTGCTGGGAGGCGGCTTTCTGGTAGGTTTTGTAATGGCAAAAATCCTGGCTTTCATACTGAGTAAAGTACATAAAAAGAATGTCGAAGTTACCATCAGTTTCATGCTCCTAATGCCTTTTGTTACCTATCTTATTGCAGAACATTTACATGTTTCCGGAGTAATAGCAGTAGTTATTTTAGGATTAACAATTGCTCGTTTCAGTAAAAAAATATTTCCCGAAAGCTTAAAAAACCAATCCAGAAGTCTTTGGGATATCATTATTTTTCTATTAAACGGATTGATCTTTATTCTAATAGGTCTCAACTTTCGTTATATATTAAAAGACATTCCTAACGATATGATTTTGCCTTATATAGGTTACGCAGCTATTATCACTATTGTGGCCTTGTTGATTAGAATGGCAAGGATCTTTCTTCAGAAAATCAACCTGCAAAAAGCATTTCAAAACACTAAACGAAAACGAAAAGTAAGTGAACATGCTCTTTTAGATTTTAACAACAGTATTATTATCAGCTGGTCAGGAATGCGCGGTATCGTATCATTAGCTATCGCTTTGGGATTACCAAAATTACTTGAAGACGGAACACCTTTTCCGGAACGAACTGTTATTATTTTTATTTCCGTCGCCGTTGTATTGTTAACACTGATTGGCCAGGGACTCACACTGCCTTTTATTGTCAAAACATTAAATGCCACAAAAGAAGAAGAGCCGCAATCTTAATCATGTAATTAAACAATTAGAAATAAATACATTAAAGAATAAATATCTAATAAAGAATATATTTTAACATTTGTAATGTTTTTTCTATATTTTTACTTTATTAACTACCAACCCAAAAAAACCAATTTTCAATGAATGATAATTTAAAATATGCTACTAAATTATTCGGAAGCGCCACTTTTAGCTTTATTAAAATAAATATCATCGGGCAATTATTTTTAATCGTTATTTCGATTATTTCCCTTTGTACTATAATTTATCAATCCGGTACAGGAATGGGTCATGCAAACGGTTCTGCTATTGTACTTTTATTATTCGCCCTACGACCAATCGGATACACATTAACCGTACTGTCTATATTTGCAGTTCCTTTTCTGTTGTTTACCCTTGGAAATAAATATATCATCTCAAAAACCATCCATCGATTATTATCTGACAAAGGAGAAGTTTTATTATTCCCGATTATCGATAAAGTACTCAACAAAATCAAATCAAACCAGCCTGATTTATTGAAAAAAGGAACCGATAAAACGAAACTAAAACTCAAACTTATACAGGAAATAAGAGATTCTAAAGAGAACAAGTGGCTGAAAAAAATCATCATCTACGGCTTTAAAAAAGTAAATCTCGATGATGTTGATTTCAGGGATGAAAATGTAAGTTTTTCTGAGATTATAAAAAATAAAATCATAGCCGGCCTAAAAAGTATTTCAAAACCAAGCCGAAACTTCTATTGGATTATTTTAGGTATTGAATTAACGATCATGATTCTGGTTATTTTCCAGGTAATATAATGACAACCGAACTTGTAAAATAAACACAATGAATCAAGAATTAGAAAGCCGTTTTGACGAATTTGATAAACCCGCCATCATCAGAAGAAAACTTTTACCATGGTGGATTAAAGTTTTCTGCTGGATCTTTATGATTTTAGCCGTTGGTGCAGTCGGTGCACTTATCACGAATCTTTTTATTCCAAATGTCAACGTATCTCTTTACGGATTTTCGAGTAACACCGCTTATTCCGTAACAGGGCTTTTTATAATTGCAGTAATGCTTTACAAGGGATTTGCCGCTTATTCGCTCTGGTTCGAGAAACCAAATGCCATAATAATAGCTAAAATAGATGCAATTTGCGGCATTGTAATATGTGTTGCTTCATTTTTTATCCTTCCTCTGACAAGTACAGAAAACGGGCATTTTTCCTTGCGATTAGAAATTCTGCTCCTTATCCCCTATTTTATAAAAATCAATAAAATAGAATATGAATGGGATAATCTGGAAAGCCTCTAGAACTGAATTAAAAAGGGAATTGTTAATACTTTCACCTTCGAATATACTTTTTGTGATTTTATTTGTAATTTCGATTTACTATAAATGACTATTTTTTGAAGTAAATAAGTCTTCAAAGAATATTCTCAATATCATTAAAACGCAAATATCAAATGGCTTCATTTATCAAAGAAATATCTTTTCGCTGGTCTGATCTTGACCCTAATTTTCACGTTCGTCATAGTGCATATTACGATTTTGGTGCGCAACACCGTATCGAAATTCTTGAAGAACTGGGCCTAACTCTAAGAGTGATGCAAACTCAGGGTTTTGGACCTGTTTTATTTAGAGAAGAATGTGTATTTAGGAAAGAACTAAAACTTTCTGATAAAATATTCCTTCACACCAAAACATCCAAAATGAAAGCCGATGCTTCGCGCTGGTCCATCGTTCACGAGTTCAGAAGAGAAGATGATACTCTTTGTGCTGTCATTACCGTTGATGGTGCCTGGATGGATACCAAACTTCGTAAATTAGCTTCGCCAACTCCTGAAATCGCTATTCAGGCCTTGAGTATTTTTCCAAAAAGTGACGATTTCGTTGGCTTATAAAATAAACTACATTTTACTTAACTTTATGAAATCCAAAAAACGATATTTTTAAATATCTGTTTTTTGGATTTTTTAAAATTCAAAACTCATGATCGATTACGCAAAAGACTTCCGGATAATTATCATTATCGCTATAATTGGGTTTGTAACCATTATTCTGGGTGCGGTTACAGACAAAGTACTTCGCTATTTTTTGTATCGAAAATTAACGGATAAAGAATATGATGCAACAGGTTTTAGATTTTTAAAACATTTAATTATAACCGTAATTTATATCTTGGGATTCGCCTTTGCCTTAATACAAATTCCTGAATTCAAAATCATTGGTCATTCTTTTCTGGCCGGTGCCGGAGTAATTTCTCTAGTTGCAGGTTTAGCTTCTCAACAAGCCCTGAGCAATATCGTAAGTGGAATTTTTCTGGTCATTTTTAAACCTTTCCGAATCAACGATAAAATCACGATCAATAATTTCGTTGGCACAGTCGAAGACATTAACTTAAGACAGGTCGTTCTTAAAGACGCTGAAAACAACCGAATCATCATACCAAATTCTGTTATTAGCAATCAGATTATTGTAAACACCAATATGCATGACACCAAATGCTGTAAAATAATCGAAATTGGCATTGGCTACGAATCTAATATTGAAGAGGCACTGGCCATCATGCAGGAAGAAATCGCCAGACATCCTCTTTTTATAGATACCCGAACTGCCGAAAATAAAAAGCAAAAAATGCCTTTGGTTGTCGCCCGTGTTGTTGCCCTGGCAGATTCAAGCGTCACACTAAAAGCCTGGGCCTGGGCAAAAAATTCTACAGATGGATTCGTAATGTATTGCGATTTACTGCAAAGTATCAAAAAATGCTTTGACGCGGCTAATATTGATATTCCTTATCCGCAGCAAGTTGTAACCTTAAAAAAGCAATAAAAACGAACAATAACCTCTTCTTATTATTTTCTGAGAACTTTAAGATTTTATTCTTTGATTTTAAAATCGTTAACTCTAATTTTATAGTTACTCCTAAACGAAACACATCCAGAAAATGAAACATATAAAACTTATACTGCTTTTACTTCCCTTTTTCTGCTTTTCGCAGCAGGAAAATATAAAGGCACTCGATATTAATTTAACCAATTATGAATATCCTTTTCCTGTACAATTTTTAGAAATAAGCAATCAGCGTCAAAATCTTAAAATGGCGTACATGGATATTAAACCGGAGAACTATAACAATAAAAATATTGTTTTACTACATGGCAAAAATTTCAACGGAGCGTATTGGGAAACTACTATAAAAGCATTAACAAAAGCAGGTTTCAGAGTAATCGTTCCGGATCAGATAGGTTTTGGAAAATCATCAAAACCGGATAATTTTCAATACACTTTCCAGCAACTGGCTGAGAATACAAAAAAATTACTGGATCATTTAGGCATTCAAAAAACAACCATTTTAGGGCATTCAATGGGCGGCATGTTAGCCACAAGATTTGCTTTGATGTATCCTGAAACTACCGAAAAACTAGTGCTTGAAAACCCAATTGGCTTAGAAGACTGGAAATTAGTAGTTCCGTATAAACCTGTTGACTGGTGGTACGAATCTGAATTAAAACAAAATTACCAAAATATAAAAAGCTATCAAATGGCGAATTATTATGATGGAAAATGGAATGCCGATTTTCAAAAGTGGGCTGAACTTGGCGCCGGCTGGACCACAGCTCCGGATTATGCAAGAGTCGCATGGAACTCCGCTTTGATGTATGACATGATTTTTACGCAGCCAGTTTTATATGAATTTAAAAACATCAAAAGTCCAACACTTTTAATCATCGGGACGAGAGATAAAACAGCCATAGGAAAACCGTTGGTAAATGAAGAAGTGAGAAAAACAATGGGTAACTATCTCGAATTGGGTAAAAAAACTCAAAAGACAATTCAAAATTCAGAATTAGTAGAAATTCCCAATACGGGACATTTACCCCATATTGAATCTTTTGATCAATTTATAAAACCATTAATCGTATTTTTGAAACAATAATCCTTTTTTTGTTTGCCACGAATTTCACGGATTTTCATTAATTTTTATTCGTATTGCTTAAAAATATTAATTCGTGAAATCCGTGGCAAACCCTAACTTAAAACCTAAAACACATGTTTACAATCGAACAAATAAAAGAAGCACATGCTAAGGTACAATCTGGTGCAGATTTCCCTAATTATATACAAGACTTAATCATTTTGGGCGTAAAAGGTTACGACACTTTTGTGCACAATGGCAATGTTGAATACTATGGCGTAAATAATTACAAAGTTTCAGCAGACGAAAAATATCCTGAAATTCAGGTGGCACCTTTCGCCAATAAAGAACGTTTTATTGAGTTTTTAGTAATGCATCAGGACGGTCAGACTGATTATCTGACTTTCTGCAATCATGCCGCTCAATCCGGAATCGCAAAATGGCGCGTCGATATTATCGAAATGACCTGTACTTATTATGACAAAGATGATAACGAAATATTAATCGAAAAAATTCCGGGTTAATCAAAAGCTAAACAAAACTTCATGTTTAAAAAAATTATTCTGATTGCGTTGTTATCTATTTGCTTTTTAGGATTTGCCCAACATAAAAAAGCAAATTCAACATTTAAAGTCATCGCTTTTTATACCGCAAAAAATGATCCGGCACACATTAGTTTTGTGCATGAAGCTAATAAATGGTTTCCAAAAGTCGCTGCAGAAAACCATTTTCAATACGATTCGACCAGCAATTGGGACAATTTAAACACCAAATTTTTAGCAAAATATCAGGTGGTTTTGTTTTTAGACACAAGACCGGAAACGCCAGGCCAGCGAGAAGCTTTTCAGAAATACATGGAAAATGGCGGTGGTTTTATCGGGTTTCACTTTTCGGCATTTGCACTCAATGATTCTGATTATCCACAAAACTGGAATTGGTATCACAATACTTTTTTAGGTTCCGGAGAATATGGCAGTAATACCTGGCGGCCAACATCGGCAGTTTTACGAATCGAAAACCAGCATGCCGTGACCAAAGATATTCCTAAAATATTTCGATCTCAACCAAACGAATGGTACAGATGGAGCAATAATTTAAGAAAAAATCCGGATATAAAAATCCTTGTAGCAATTGACGAGAGCAGCTTTCCGTTAGGAACGGGCCCAAAACCAAACGAAATTTGGCATGAAGGCTATTATCCGGTAGTCTGGACCAATAAAAATTACAAAATGCTCTATGTAAACATGGGACATAATGATATCGATTATGAACACGGAACCAATAAAACGCTTTCGTATACTTTTGAAAACGAACCACAAAGCCAATTAATTTTAAATGGATTACTTTGGTTGGGCAATTCTAAAAAAACAAAATAAAATGTCAAAACTTTCTCCCATTATAAACCCAGAAGAATTTTTAAACATAAAAAATTCGTCTGAAGTTATTTTAATCGATGCCAGAGCCGGAATCAATGCCATGGAAAATTATCAAAACGAACATCTAAAAGGCGCTCGTTTTGTCGATTTAAATCAAGATTTAGCAACCGTTGAAGATCCTGCAAACGGAGGAAGACATCCTTTACCTTCTTTAGAGAAATTTTCTCAGGTACTTTCAAAACTCGGAATTTCTCCTCAAAGTCATGTAATCATTTACGATGATAAAAACGGATCGAATGCAGCGGCAAGATTTTGGTGGATGTTACGTGCAGTTGATCATGAAAAAGTTCAGGTTCTCAACGGAGGTCTACAAGCAGCAATAAAAGCGGGATATCCGGTAAGTTCAGCAATTGAAACTTCTGAACCAACTGAAAATTATCCAATTTCTAAATGGAATTTGGCTCAGGCCGATATTGAAGAAGTCGAAACAGCCCGAAATAACGAAGAAAACATTGTAATTGATGTAAGAGATAAAAACCGTTTTGATGGTCTTACAGAACCGCTGGATTTAATCGCAGGACATATTCCCGGCGCTATTAATATTCCGTTTAGCGAAAATTTAGATGAAGATGGGTTTTATAAACCAGTTGAAGATTTAGCAAAAAAATATAAAGAAATTATTGGCGATAAAAATCCTAAGAATGTAATTGTACATTGCGGTTCAGGAGTTACCGCCTGCCATACTTTATTAGCAATGGATTATGCTGGAATTCCAACTCCAAAATTATATGTAGGCTCCTGGAGCGAATGGTCGAGAAACGATCGAGAATTGGCGACCAAAGAAACAAATAACTCATTTGGATACAATAAAAATTAAACACATAGAAACATAGATTTCAAATGTGTAAAAAAGAATACAAAAAAGAAACATATTTCTCACACATAGCTATGTGTATTTAAATAAGTGAAACGCCTATTTTTAAATTTACAAAAGCTATGTTTCTATGTGTTAAGAATAGAGACAACAGTTTAAATACAATACAAAATGCAACATTGGGACATACTTTTATCGAATCAGGTAAATAAAAAAGCTTTTATAGATACTTTACTTTCCGGCGAAGCCAAAGGAGAATTAGCCGTTTTTAACAACCAAAAAGGAATTCTGTTTTCAGACATTGCGATCGAGAAATTCATCGAAAAAGAATACCAGTACGACAGCGTTGAAGCTTCTCCAGAATCGCACAGACAATTGAGAACTTTTTCTTCAGGCGAACGCAAAAAAGAGTTTTTAAAATATTGTATCAATCAAAAACCTGATTTTATCATTTTCGACAATCCGTTTGATCACTTAGATCAGGCTTCTCGTGTGATTTTGGCTGAATCCTTAAAAGATTTGACAAAAGATATTGCAATTATCCAATTGGTAAACAGAGTGGTAGATGTATTATATTTTGTTCCTAATAAAGCACAGATTAAAGACAATACATTTGAATTGCATCCTATTTCAAAAACCGAAAATCATTTTAAAACCTTAAATACATCGGCAATTCCAAAAGCGATTGAACCGCATTCCTTTCACGAAAGTGTTTTAATCAAAATGGAAAATGTTTCTGTGAGTTATGATGATCGCAAAATTCTGGACAATATTTCATGGACGATCAAACAAGGTGAATTCTGGCAGTTAATTGGTCCTAACGGATCCGGAAAAAGCACCATTTTATCTTTGATTACGGGCGATAACCCAAAAGGCTTCGGCCAGAATCTGCATTTATTCGGGAGAAAAAAAGGAACAGGAGAAAGCGTTTGGGACATCAAAAAACAAATAGGCATCTTCACCACTTCCATGACTGATTTATTTCAAAAGGGACATACTTTAGAAGAAATGATTCTTTCTGGATTTTTCGATTCCATCGGATTGTATATTGAGCCTACCACTTTACAAAAACAAACCGTAGCGCAATGGCTCGAAGTAATTGAGATGAGCAGTTTAAGAAAAAAACGCTTCATTGATCTTTCTATCGGCCAGCAAAGAGTCGCATTGATTGTTCGAGCTGTTCTCAAACACCCGCCATTATTAATTCTGGACGAACCTGTAGAAGGTCTCGACGACGAAAATGTCGATTTGGTCATTCAGCTTATCAATACCATAAAACAAGAAACAAACGTTAGTATTTTGTATGTGTCACATCGCATCGAAACCGGCCTTGCCCCTACTTCTGTTTTTGAACTTATACCAAGTGCAGCAGGATCAGTCGGAAAAATAAAATACCATTCTGAGTTAAATTAAAAAACAAAATGAGAATTAAATATATTGCATTGTTCCTTTTATCCCTGATAATCACTTCTTGTTGCGGAACCATTTCGACAGCAAAAAAAACATACACAATAACCGAAACAACGCCATTAAAATCCAATTGGAATTTTAATTCAAAAGAATGGTTGCTGAAAAAAGATACGCTAATAGGAAAAGGAGGCCCGATGCATTGGGGCGTAATAGAATCAAAAAAGAAACTTCCTGAAAATTATGAAATCGGCCTGAAAGTAAACATGACCAAAGAATCTCTCTTTGAGATCATGCTCAACATTGATAAAGAGCAATACATTAGAACGTATTTGTATCGAATCGATCAAAATATCGTGATAGGCAGAGGTGTTTACAAAAAAGGCAGCGATGAATATGAAAAACGCGGAGGTCCAACTTTGTCTAAAAAAACAATGCAGCTGGAAAACAATAAATGGTATGATGTAAAAATAAAAGTACAGCACAATCAATTATTCTTCTCTGTAAATAATGAAACTTTCTTAGAGTGTTCCCTTGAGAAAAGCAACTTAAGCCTACAAGGAAAACTAGGATTTTTGACCAACGGTGAAGCCAAAATCATAGATCTTACCGTTAAAAACATTGAATAGATTTTTTATTATCTTAATGGTAAAAACAAACCGCTAAATAGTAAAACAAAAAAAGCTCCAAAATTTTGGAGCTTTTTTAAATTATAAGAAATTATCTAATTTTCTACTTGACAAATTATTCAATTATCCTTCCTCTTCCATACTATGCGTTTTTCCGTAATTACGCCATTTTTCAATACAATCCTGAAAATCCTGCGGTAATTCAGTATCAAAGCGCATCATTTCTCCAGTTGTAGGATGTACAAAACCAAGTGTTTTAGCATGCAGAGCCTGACGTGGTAAAGCTTTAAAACAATTCTCTATAAACTGTTTGTATTTAGTAAACGTAGTTCCTTTCAAAATCAAATGTCCGCCATAACGTTCGTCATTAAACAACGGATGCCCGATATGTTTCAAATGTGCACGAATCTGATGTGTTCTTCCTGTTTCTAATCTGCAGGAAATCAAAGTTACATAACCAAAACGTTCCAGCACTTTATAATGCGTAATCGCTGGTTTTCCTATTTCAGGATCAGCAAAAACGGCCATTTGCATGCGGTCTTTTAAGTGTCTGGCAAGGTTTCCTTCGATCGTTCCTTCTTCTTCGGCAACATTTCCCCAAACCAGGGCAATATACTCACGTTCAGAAGTTTTTGCTTCAAATTGTTTTGCCAGATGCGTCATCGCCGCTTCTGTTTTAGCCACCACCAAAAGTCCGGACGTATCCTTATCAATTCGGTGTACCAGACCAGGGCGCTCGCTGCTGTTCATTGGCAGATTATCAAAATGATGTGCCAAAGCATTCACCAAAGTTCCGGTATAATTACCGTGACCCGGATGCACCACCATTCCCGGCTCTTTGTTTATCAATAACAAAGCGTCATCTTCATACACAATATTCAACGGAAGATCTTCCGGAAGAATATGATTTTCATAAGGCGGATGTGTTAACATCACCGTTACGACATCAAGCGGTTTTACTTTATAATTTGACTTTACCGGAATATCATTTACAAAAATGTTTCCTTCAGTTGCGGCATTCTGAATTTTATTTCGTGTCGCATTCTGAATCAAGTTCATTAAATACTTGTCAATACGCAAAAGCGCCTGACCTTTAGGGACTTCAAATCTAAAATGTTCGAATAACTCGTCTTCCAGATCTAAATTTTCAATATTATTGTTCATCTTTTGGGGTTTCAGTAGTTGGCGCAGCTAAACTGTCTGTCGCCTGACTCTCATCTACATAACTTGCTTTTCCGTCTCCTAGAACCAAGTCGATTTTAGAGGCTTTCAGCACGCGGTCTCCTACTTTTAAGTTTCTACCTTTGTAACGCATTTCCAGAACCATGTCTTTTCCAAGGTTCGGAATATAAGTAATTGTTCCTTCCTGAAGCCCTAAAGCTTTCAAAGTAGGCACTGCTTCACGATATGTTTTTTCAATTAAATCAGGGATTTTAACAGATGAAAATCCTGATGCATTAATTTTGATATATATTTTTCTTCCCACTTTTACCTTTGTTCCCGGCAATGGATCTTGCTCAACAACACTGTATTTAGGGAATTCACTTCGGTAATCAACACTATCCAAAAGCACATAATCCAGGTCCAGATCACTCAATTTTGCCTCCACTTGCTCCTCAGTCAATTTAGATAAATTCGGAACTTCGATCTCGTGACCGTGATCAGTTGTAAAAGTCAACCAATGCATAAACAAATAACCCAAAACTGCAATAATAGCAACCGCACTTAATACTTGCAGAAAAAATACACGGCTTGTTAAATACTTACGTAAACTCATAAATTTATTTTTATTTGAGGCAAAGATAAAGCTATTTCGTTTCAAAAAAAATGATAATTTTGTTTTAAGCAAGAAAGTCACACGATTGTCATCCTGAGCCAAGCCGAAGGATAATTTTCAGGAGCTGTTTCCTGCTGTCCGCTGTATCTTTTATGGTGAACCCCACCATAAAAGGATGCCGCTCCCATCAGGGCTAGGGCTTTAGAATTCATAAGAGCATTTTATGCTCCCAATTGTCAGACTGATTGTATTCAAAGTTCTGCAAAGTGATGCAGCAAACGGGACTTCGACTCCGCTCAGTCTGACAAACGAATAAAATAATTAGCAAAAATTAGCGCATCCCGATAGCTATCGGGAGTAACAAAAAACGATTAAACAAATACACAAATAAACGATCAAACATCAAATCAATGAAAAACATAGCCATCATCATGGGCGGATATTCAAGTGAATACAAAATTTCACTTATCAGCGGAAACGTAGTTTACCAATACCTTGACAAAACAAAATACAACGGATTCCGTATTCATATTTTCAAAGAAAAATGGGTTTATGTAGACGAAAATAACGCCGAATATAGAATCGATAAAAACGATTTCTCCGTAACTGTAAACGATCAAAAGATTACTTTCGATTGTGTTTTCAATGCTATTCACGGAACACCGGGAGAAGATGGTTTAATGCAGGCTTATTTCGAATTATTAGGAATTAAACAATCGTCCTGCGATTATTATCAGGCTGCCCTTACCTTCAACAAACGTGATTTATTATCAGTTTTAAAACCATACGGAATCAAAACAGCTATTTCGTATTACCTGAACAAAGGTGATGTAATCAATACAGCCGAAATCGTTAAAAAAGTAGGTTTGCCATGTTTCGTAAAACCAAATAAAGCAGGATCTAGTTTTGGTATCTCAAAAGTAAAATCAGAAGCTGAATTGCCAATTGCGATCGAAGTAGCCTATAAAGAAGATAACGAAATCATCATAGAAAGTTTCCTTGACGGAACTGAAGTTTCTGTTGGAGTAATCAATTACAAAGGCGAAATCAAAGTTTTACCCATCACAGAAATTGTTTCTGACAATGATTTCTTTGATTACGAAGCCAAATACGAAGGAAAATCACAGGAAATTACGCCTGCAAGAATCTCAGACGAACTAACACAAAAAGTAAGCGAAGTAGCAAAACGTGCTTACGAAGTCTTAAAAATGAAAGGTTTCTCGAGAAGCGAATTCATCATTGTAGACAACGAACCGTACATGCTCGAAATGAATACCATTCCGGGTTTAACAACAGAAAGCCTGATTCCGCAACAAGCACAGGCAGCCGGAATATCGCTGGAAGATTTATTTACCAATGCAATTGAGCTGGCATTAGCTTAAGATACTAAGGTTCTGAGATGCTAAGTTACTAAGGTCTCAGAACCTTTTTTTATGGCCTAAACGTCGAACGGACAAAAAACTTTGAACCTTTGCTACTCTGAGTCTTTGAACCTCTAAAGAAAAAAAATGAAAGAAATCTTTGAATGGAATCGCGTATTTTACAACGATCTTCCCATGAATTTCGCACTCGAAGTTGTATTTCGTTCTACAGTAATGTTTATCATTTTACTGCTCACCTTAAAACTGGCAGGAAAACGAGGTGTAAAACAACTCTCTATTTTCGAAACCGTTATTATTATTGCCCTTGGTTCTGCTGCAGGCGATCCTATGTTTTATGAAGATGTTGGTATTGTTCCGGCCGCGATCGTTTTTATAGTTATTATTATCCTGTATCGTTCGGTAACCTGGCTTACCGGAAAAAGCAAGAAATTCGAGGAATTTATAGAAGGAAAAACCGAATGTCTCATCAATAATGGCAAATTCTCAATTGCTACTTTCAAAAAAGAAAGTCTTGCACAAGACGAATTTTTCTCTGAGCTTCGCATAAAATCGATTGAACATCTGGGACAGGTAAAACATGCTTTTATAGAAACAAGTGGAGAAATCAGCGTATTTTTTTATGAAGATAAAGACGTACAATACGGGTTACCTATTTTACCTGCCACATTCAATAAAAAAAGCACAATAATACCAACTGAAGCTATTTATGCCTGCACGTTTTGCGGACATATAGAAGAACAAAAAGCTGGTACTGCAAAATGCAAAGTCTGTACAAAAGAAGAATGGGTTCCGGCGCTAAAAACGCTCAGAATAACGTAATAGAAAATCCCAATTTTTAAAATCCAAATTCCAACAAATAAGTTCAATCCGTTTAATTCTAAACTTAGAACCTTAGAAACTAAAAAAATGAGAAAAGCCATATTCCCGGGATCATTTGATCCTATCACGCTAGGTCACGAAGACATTATCAAAAGAGGAATTTCTCTATTTGATGAAATTGTAATTGCAATTGGTGTCAATGCCGAAAAAAAATACATGTTTTCACTTGAAGAGAGAAAACATTTTATCGAAGAAACTTTCAAAAACGAGCCAAAAATTTCAGTTATCACTTACGAAGGTTTAACCATTGATTTAGCAAAAAAACAAAAAGCCAATTTCATTTTAAGAGGTTTACGCAATCCTGCCGATTTCGAATTCGAAAAAGCCATTGCACATACCAACAGACGCCTTTCTAAAATCGAAACCGTATTTTTATTAACCGCTGCAAAAACTTCTTATATCAGTTCAAGTATTGTTCGTGATGTATTGCGAAATGGCGGCGAATACGAAATGCTGGTTCCGGATGCAGTAAGAGTGAAGAAATAAAAATCAGCATCAACCAGTTTAACCCGCCAAATCCGTAGACCAAAACTATCATAAAATCATAAACTTGCAAGCGAAGCAAATTATAAGTAATTTCGCATTTTTAAATAAAACACCAAATAATGAGCATCGAAAGAGAATTAAACAAACGTAGCGGATCAAAATGTGAACTTTGTGGCGCCGAAGAAAACCTAAAAGTATATGAAGTATTACCCACTAAAAAAGGTGGTCTTGACGAAAGCATTTTAGCATGTACTACTTGTATTGACCAAATTGAAAACCCGGACAATGTCGATTTAAATCACTGGAGATGCCTCAACGACAGCATGTGGAATGAAAACGTTGCGGTACAAGTAGTAGCCTGGAGAATGTTAAGCCGCATGCGTGCTGCCGGATGGCCTCAGGAATTACTTGACATGATGTACTTAGACGAAGATACTCTCGCATGGGCGCAAGCAACAGGCGAAGGCGAAGACGACGAAAACAAAATCATTCACCGTGACAGTAACGGAGTAATCCTGGAACACGGAGATTCTGTCGTTTTAATCAAAGATCTAAAAGTAAAAGGATCAAGTATGGTTGCCAAACAAGGAACTGCCGTAAGAAACATCCGTTTAGACCATGAAAATGCCGAATACATTGAAGGAAAAGTAGACGGTCAGCAAATTGTTATTATCACACAGTATGTGAAGAAAATATAGTTTTTTTTGAGGTTCAAAGGCTCAGAGTAGCAAAGGTTCAAAGTTTTATCTTGCAGACCAAACCTGAAACTCAAAACAAGACAAACTAAAAAAAGGCTATTCAAAATTTTGAATAGCCTTTTTTAAGATATTTAAAGTTTCTTAACCACAGATTTTAACTTGAAACAAATAGAACCTGAAACCAAAAAATTTATTTTTGAAATAATTTATTAATCTGATCTTTTAAAAGTGGTTCTGAAACACTACTTGTAACAGAAGAAGCGTCTTTAGAAGATACCATAAACTGAACTGTCGCTTTCTCCGGAAGAACACTTCCTGTGTAATGCAGCCAAATATAGTTATTAGGTAATTCTAATTTGATATCATACAAAGGGTTTGCTGTAAAACCATTTACAATAATACTGTAAAGACTATTGTAATCATTATTTACATTTTTGAATGTAAACTTTCTCAGGCTTGAAGATTCGTCATCACTCTGTATACTTGTATAATAAACAGTATATTCATCTCCAATTTTTTGAATATAATTGTTATTTACTTTTCCTAATCTCTCAACTGGTACAGTTTCAATAACTTTAATTTGTGCAAAAGAGACAAAACTAAACATCAAAATGGCAATCGTAATAATTTTTTTCATAATTAATTTGGGGTTTATTATTTAAAGGCGCAAGAAACGCAGAAAATATGATAAATTAAAACCTTAACCGTTAATTTATTAACAATCAGTCAAGATTAGGGTCTAAAACCCATTCAAATTCATCAATACACTGAATTAAAATACTGAATTTCAATAAATTAACAAACCCATTACGCTAAAAACCACTAAAAAATAAAACCAAATTTACAGTTCTAAAACTTTCACATACAATCGAAAACGAACTTATTTTTACTTCTCTTCTTCTTTTTTAACCACTTTTCGGGCAACTTCAATTTTAAATTTCTTGCCTTTCATTTTCTCATCCTTAATATGATGCAGCAAGTCTTTTACCTTATTGAATTTTACTGCAGCAAACGAAATAAAATCTTTCACTTCGATTAGCCCTAAATCACCTTTTTCTAATTTCCCTTTCTGAGAGAAGAAACCAACAATATCAATTTTATTTAATTTTGTCTTCTTTCCTCCACTGATATAAATCGTTTGATATTCCGGAGGTTTAGGCAAAGTAGTTGTGTTTTCAACCTTCAGAACTTCCATTCCGTAGTCAATATAATCCAATTGTTTTTCACTTTCGTGAACAAGGATATAGGCAGTTCCGGAAGCCTGCATACGAGCGGTACGCCCGTTACGATGTGTAAATTCATCTTCTTTTAGAGGCAAATGATAATGAATTACGTGTTTCATTTCAGGAATATCCAGTCCACGTGCAGCCAGATCAGTGGTGATCAGATAACTTACGCTTCCGTTTCTAAACTGAATCAAAGCACGCTCGCGTTCGTCCTGATCCATTCCTCCATGATAATAGGTCGAATAAATTCCTTTTTCGTTTAGCGTGTCACTGATACGTTCAGCAGCATCACGGTGATTACAAAAAATAATAGCCGACTGCGATTTCAAAGAGCAAATCAAATTGAATAAACTACCCAATTTATCTTTGGCAGGCGAAACGATCATTTTCATCGAAAGATTTGTCTTTTCTTCTTCCTCAGGGATAAAATCTAAAACCGTTGGATTTACTACACGTGTATATCGTGGAATCTCAATATCTGAAGTTGCAGAAACCAAAACCCGTTTGTTTAACTTCGTTAGTTTACCAATGATATAAGACATTTGCTCATGAAAACCCAGTTGCAATGATTTATCAAATTCATCCAGAATTAAAGTCTGAATTTTATCTGTTCTAAAAGTATCTCTGTCGATATGATCTGCAATTCTTCCCGGAGTTCCAATTAAAACGGCCGGCGGATTACTCAAATTCTTGATTTCAGTATCAATAGAGTGGCCTCCATAACAAATATTAACTTTATATGGCGTTCCCATTTTTTTCCAAACCTGCTCGATCTGCAAACCTAATTCACGCGAAGGCACTAAAATTAAACATTGAACTGAAAGAATTTCAGGCTGTAATAATTCTAAAACGGGTAACAAAAAAGCCAGTGTTTTCCCTGATCCTGTTGGAGAAAGCAGTAAAACATTATTATCATTTAAAATAGCATCTTGCGCTACTTCCTGCATTTCGTTTAGGCTCTCAATTCCTAAGTTCGAAAGTATATTGTTCGAATGGTGATTCTTATTCATTTTGCAAAAGTAGTCAAAAAAAGTTGTTCCAAGTTTCAAGTTTTACTTGTTTCAGGTTTGAGCTGAAAATAAAACTGCTTAAAATTTTACCACAAAGCGCTCAATGATTTTTTAATCACTAGGATTTTTTTAAAATTGCAAAGCTCGCAAAGCTGATTGAGCACAAAACTTTGCGAACTTTGCAGTTAAGGAACTTATTCTAAATCCTTTAAAATCAATGTGAGCTCAGCCACTTCGCTTGCTGTTAATGGTTTTAAGGGACTTCTCAGGAAACCTCCTTCTAACCCCTGAATCTCTAAACCTGCTTTGATAGCTCTTGGTAAACCTTTATTTACAATGAACTTTAAAAGATTCAATTGCTTATAAAATGCTTTCTGAGCTTCCTGTAAATCATTTTTCTGAATGGCATTATACAACTCCAAATTCAGTTTCGGGATCAAATTGGGCGCGGCAGTACACCATCCGGCCGCACCTGCAGCAAATGCAGCCAGGGCCAAAGGATTTGAACCGTTAAAAAAAGCTACCTCTTCTCCCAGTTCCCTTCTCAAATAATGCATTCTCTGAACATCTCCCGTACTTTCTTTAATCATCGTGACATTCGGAATTTCCAAAAGTCGTTTGAGTAAAACAGGTGACATATCGACCCCGCCGGTTGCAGGATTATTGTACGCCATTATCGGAATCGAAATTTGCTTTGCAACAGCATCATAATGTTGTACAATTTCATCATCTGTAAGTTTCCAGTAACTCATGGGAATAATCATCACGGCATTTGCTCCGGCTTTCTCAGCAAATTTCGCATGATAAACGGTTCTTTCAGTCGTTAAATTTGAAACCCCAACCAAAACAGGCACTCTGCCTTTTACCTGTTCAATGGTTGCTACTGTAATGTCTTCTTTTTCTTCATCTGTCAGATAAGGCATGACACCTGTGCTTCCTAACGGAGCAACAGCATGAGCACCTGAAACAATTAATCGTTCTAACAGTTTTTTGTACAATATAACATCTACTTTTTCGTCTTGGTCAAACGGAGTAATCGGATAGGCAATAATGCCACTAAACGGATTATTTTTCATTTACTTTTATTTTTATTAAAGATCTCTTCCCTCTTCTTCTCTCAAAGCAACACCTAAATTCTGAAGCTGTGGTGCATTTTCGCAGGCAATGTATTTAGCTGGTTTGTCACTGCTTAAATTCTGATGTCTGTGCCATGCCCAGCTCGGGATATAAACCGCGTCACCGGCCTTCCACTCCACTTTTACATCTTCTACTTCTGTATATCCATGCCCTTCCACCACATAAATAACCGTTTCATAAGTATGACGGTGTTTATTGGTCAATTGATCCGGCAATAAACCGCCAATTGTCATGCTTACATTTTTACTCGGAAGATCAACAAAGAATACAGGGTGTTTACGTTCTGTAGAAAACTGATCGTGTACTCCGGCTTGTTCTACATTTTTGTGAATTAATTTTTCGAGCATCACAAAAGTGGGTCTGGCAAAAGTTTCATGAAAGTCTTTTGACGAAAATTGTTTTTTAGTTTCCATAATTTTATACTTATTATTTTTTTTGCATTATTGCTTTTCAAAATTATCCTAACTTTGGACTATTCAACTGATACAGTTTCAACATAAACAGATAGTCCAGATGTTAAGACCTTGGAAATTAGAAATTCAACTCAATACGAACACAGATAAAGCAATATATCTGCAGATCGCCGATGCTATTATTGAAGCCATAAAAACAGGAATTCTCAATAGCGGAAATGCCCTGCCCGGAAGCAGACAGCTTGCAGGACTGTTAAAAGTAAACCGAAATACCGTAATCGAAGCCTTAGACATTCTTATTGCCGAAGGATGGCTAATCACAATAGAAAGAAAAGGAACTTTTGTCGCTGATATTCTCCCCTTATCTACAGAAAACACCAATCAGCAACAAAAAACCGATTTGATAAAGGAAGAAATACAACCTCTTATCGTTTTTGATGATGGGATTCCCGATAGCCGAATCGCGCCAATGAACGAATTGGCAAGGGCGTACAGGCAGATTTTTAACAGAAAATCACGTTGGCAAATTATGGGATACAGTACTGAATTTGGAAATCTGGAATTCAGGAAAGCCATTGTTCAGATGCTTAATTTCAAGAGAGGAATGAACATTACGCCGGACGAGATATGCATTACCCGCGGAAGTCAAATGGCGATGTACCTAACAGCAAACTGTTTATTGGCGCAAGGTGATTATGTGATGGTCGAAAATCCCGGTTATAAACCTGCCTGGGAAACCTTCGAAAATGCGGGAGCTCAATTGCTGCCAGTAAATATTGATAAAGAGGGCTTGCTCATCGAAGAAGTCGAGGAACATTTGAAGAACCACCAAAACATAAAGGCAATTTATGTAACGCCTCACCATCAGTATCCAACAACTGTAACTTTAAGTCTGAAAAGGAGATTGAAACTGGTCGAATTATCGAACCAATACAACTTTACGATTATCGAAGATGATTACGACAACGAATTCCACTTTGGACAGCGTCCCATTTTACCTATTTCGAGTTACAGCAATGCAAAAAATGTCATTTATATCGGGACACTAAGCAAAATCGTTGCGCCGGCTTTACGAATTGGTTATTTGGTAAGTAATGCCGAAAATATTCTAAAAGTAGGCAAACATCGAAAAATGATTGACGTTCAGGGCGATAATATCATGGAAGAAGCTGTTCTGCAGCTTATCAATGAAGGCGAAATAAAAAGACACCTCAAAAGAACCACGCTTATTTACAAAGCAAAAAGAGATTATTTTGAAATGATTTGCAACAAACATCTCAAAAACAAAGTCACCTTTATAAAACCTGAAGGAGGCCTGGCTTTTTGGATCGTGCCAAACCCAAACATAAACATCTTAGAAATTGCAGACAAATTATTACTAAAAGGCATAAAAATTATAACGCCGGAGAAATTTAGTTTTGGTAAACCCATTTCAGGATTCAGATTGGGTTATGCTTCACTTACCGAGAAACAACTCGAAGAAGGAATAATCGAGCTTGCTAAGTATCTATAAAATGTTTCAGGTTTTGGTTGTTTCAGGTTTCAGGTTGAAATCCGAATAAACTTGTGCTGATTTTACTTCTGGTGCGCAAATATTTACGCAAAGGTAGCTAAGTTTTTATGTACACAGCTTTGCAAGCTTTGCGTTTATCAACACCTTTAGTGTAAAAAAAATTTGTGCGCTTCACAATTAAATTTAAAAACACACAGCATTAAACTGAAACATCAACAAAGAAAACCTGACCCGAGACTGAAAGCCGAACAGGCGAAGCAAATAAAATTTTCTATATTTGATTCTTGCTTTAAAACCAAAACCATGAAATTCTTAACCATTATCATTTCGCTTGTATCGTTTACCATTTTCGCTCAAAACAATAAAAAATACGATACTTTTTTCGAAAAAGGAAATGGAAATCAATCCGCTTCTTATGAAGAAACGATACGTTATTTTAAACTTTTAGCGAATGATTTCCCAACAATTCAAATACAAGAAATGGGGCTGACGGATTCCGGAGAATCTTTGCACATGGTGGTTTACAATCCTGAAAAAGAATTTGATTTCGAGAAAATCCAGAAAAACAAAGCAGTACTTTTTATCAATAACGGAATCCACGCCGGAGAACCTGACGGCATCGACGCCACAATGCAGTTCTACAGAGATTTAGCCATTGGTAAAATAAAAGCGCCGATAAATACAGTTTTGGTTACTATTCCGGTTTATAATATTGGCGGCGCTTTAAACAGAAATTCTACCACAAGAGCCAATCAGGATGGTCCGGAAGTTTATGGTTTTAGGGGAAATGCGAGAAACTATGATCTGAATCGTGATTTAATGAAATCGGACACTCGAAACACCAAGAGTTTTGTCGAAATCTTTCAGAAAATAAATCCTGATGTTTTTATCGACAATCATGTCAGTAACGGTTCTGATTACCAATACAAACTGACTTATATTATGACTCAGCACAATAAGTTAGGAACTGTTTTAGGTGATTTTATGAATAATGAAATGATGCCGGCTCTGGTAAAGGATTTACAAAATAAGAAAATCGAAACAACGCCTTATGTAGATTCATTTAAAGATACTCCCGACAAAGGTTTTGGTCAATTTGTAGACAGTCCGAGATATACAACGGGTTATACTTCGTTGTTTAATACGATAGGTTTTGTAGTTGAAACACACATGCTGAAAAAATATGCTGAACGTGTCAAAATGACCTACGAATACACAAAATCTACTTTGGATTTTACCGACGCGAATTACCAAAAAATCAAAGGGCTACGGGTTAAGAACTTAGAACAATATGAGCCTCGAAAACCATATACGCTAAAATGGGAATTAGACAGCACCAAAGCCACGACATTTTCGTTTTTAGGTTATGAAGCTGGTTACAAAAAAAGCGAAGCCACGACGGGAAATCGTTTGTATTATGACCGAAGCAAACCGTACAAAAAAGACGTTCCGTACATCAAAGAATTCAAATCGGTTAAAGACATTGTGATTCCGTCTGCCTATATTATCCCGCGTGGATATTGGAACATTATTGATCTCTTGAAGAATAACAATATCTCGTATTCTCAACTTAAAAACGATACGATTATCGAAGTAGAAAGCTATAGAATTGCCGATTTTAAAACGGTTCCTAATGCTTATGAAGGACATTATTTGCACTACAATACAACCTTAACTTCTAAAACTGTAAAAATGGCTTTCGCCAAAGGTGATTACCTGGTTCCAACAAAGCAAAAAGGTGTCAAATATTTAGTCGAAGCTTTTGAACCAGAAGGCACTGATTCTTTCTTTAACTGGAATTTCTTCGATCCTATTTTACAGCAAAAAGAACATTACTCAGAATATATTTTTGAAGATACGGCTTCGAAACTACTAAAAGAGAATCCACAACTAAAAGCCGAATTAGAAACCAAAAAACAAAACGACCGCGAATTTGCTAAAAATGCTGAAGCGCAATTGAACTGGATTTATAAAAATTCCTTGCATTATGAAAAGGCGCATTTGCAATATCCTGTCTATCGGGTTTTATAGTTTATTTTTTAAAACCGTAAAGTTTTTTAACCGCGTAGTTCGCTCAGTTTTTTTTTTGATTGTGCTGAAAAACGCAGAGATTGCAAATTTTTACGTGGGGATCTTTATCAAAATTTTAAAATTTACTCTACATTAATTTATAACACTTTATGGTTTTCCATAAAATCAACCTATAATATGTCTTTAAATTTGAAAACTAAAACGATAAAATTATGATTAAATATTACCATCAAATGACGAAAATTACGTTATTATTAGGAATCTTATTAATAGCTTCTTGTGGAAAAAGTAAAGAAGAAAAAATGCTGTATGATTATCAAAAAGCAAAAGCAAGAAGTATTAATTTCAATATTGATGATTTGGATTTTAATATTAAATCATTAGATAAACTAAACGACATAAAAGCAAAAGATAGTATGGCTTTTTTCCAAAACAAACTTGTTGAATATTATAAAACTACAGATAAAGAAAAAGAAGCAATTAGTTTTGAATACGTAATAAGTCAATTAGACACCCTTATCAATTCATACCAAGAATTAATATTATTAAGAGCTAAAGCTGGAAAATCTTATTTGAATTATGACGATAAAGAAAACAGAAATAAGTTTATAAAAGAAAAAGTATATGTTGAAAATTGGAAAGAACAATATGATAAATATAAGAAAAATCCAGAAGTTGTTTTATCTTCAAAATATAAAGCAAACTATACAATTTTAAATCCCGTAATGAATAATGCAAAACAAACTTTTGAAAAGTTTTTCTTTACTAACTCAAGTCAGACTCAATTCATAGGAGAAGAAAATATTAAATAAAACCCTAATGCCCCGATTACTATGATTATGCAAATTATAGTAATCGGAATCTCCAAAATATAAAAGCCTAATAAATATAAATTTATTAGGCTTTCGTATATTATAGAAAGAATAAAAGATTATTTATCCTTTAATATTTTTTCTAAAAACTCAACTTTGTCTTTTTCAGCCTGAACTAAACGTTCGTACAATTTTTTATTTTCTTCGTAAGCTTCAATTAACTTTTCTAAAGGATTAAAAGTGAACAATGGTCCATGCGAAAATGCGCCATTACTTCCACTATTATCATAAAAATTATTAAAATAATTAATTGCAGCTTCGTCTGAAAAATTTTTAAGCGCTTCAACACTTACTCCCAGAGCTTTTGCTACTTCAACAAGTTTTTCATCGCTGATAGTTTCGCTGTTTTCAAGAGTAGATATAGCTTGTTGATTTGTTCCTAAAGCTTGTGCCAAAGCTTCTTGCTTCATGTCTCTAAGTTCACGAATTCGGCTAATTTTTCGCCCTATATGGTTTGATTTTGTTAGTGTGCTCATAATTCAAAGATAATATTAAGGTTCACAACAACCAATATGTAAAAAACATATATTGTTATGTACGATACAATCTAAATGATTTGTTATCTAAACAAAAGTACGATTTTTGAGACATGAAATAGTTAAAAATGAAAAATTATGTAAAACCCAGCATGAAGCCGATTACGCAGATTTGTAATTATTAAGTGTTCAAAACCTGTTGCTCTGAAAGAGCCATAGCAATAGCATGGTGCGAAGCACTATGAATAAAAAACGATTATATTTTTAAGCCCTGTAAGGGCGGAAGCATAATTTCAAAAAAAATGTTTACCTTATTTTACATGATGTTCTCTTAAAAAACGCCTTTTTCTTTATAACTTTATTCTCTATTTTCTGTTGCCCTTTCAGGGCAATTTCCTCTTTTGATAAATTCGTAGTGCGCTGCACCACGCTATTGCTTTTTAGGGCTTTCAGCCTATTTTTAAAAGTTTCGAATACTTATGATTGCAAAACCCAATAGCGCGGATTTGCAATCTGTTGCATTAAACTTTGTCAAAGTTTAAAACTTTGACAAAGTTGGACCAAATAAATAAAAACCTGAAAACCAATTATATTTTAATTTGTATTTTAGTACTCCAAAAAACTAACCCACTAACCCCTATTTTATGTCATTTCAAGGATATTTAAAAACTATTAAAGAGAAAACAGGAAATGGTCCGGCTGAGTTTAGAATGCTGGCGGAACAAAAGGGATTTACATTAGATGGAAAACTCAAACCTGAGGTAAAAGCAGGAGATATTGTAAGTTGGCTTAAAAATGATTTCGATTTAGGCCAAGGACATTCGATGGCCATTTATGCGCTGCTCAAAGGCATAAAAGATGAAAATAGTAAGTAAGGAACGCTAAAATAATTAAACGTTTAGCAACAATAAATAGAAGAAATGAGAATAATCTCCGTAAGAGAAAACCCGGAATATCTAGATAAAACGATTCAATACTTTCAGAATAGCTGGTCTGAAATAGCACCCGTTATTTATGAAGACTGCATTACGCATAGTATAAATGCCAAAGACTCTTTGCCACAATGGTATCTCTTAGAACATAACGAAGAAATTATTGGCTGTGCCGGACTTATTACAAATGATTTTATTAGCCGGATGGATCTATATCCCTGGATTTGCGCCATTTTTATAGACGAGAAACAGCGTGGAAATAACTACAGTAAGTTACTTATCGAAAAAGCCAAAGAAGACTCTAAAAAAGCGGGATTCAAAAACTTATACCTTTGTACGGACCATACAGGATTTTATGAAAAATCTGGTTTTAGCTATATCGGGCAAGGATATCATCCTTGGGAAGAAGAATCCAGAATTTATCAAATCGATTTGTAAACTTATTTCAGGGCAAGACACAAACTAACTAAAAACCATAAAGAAATGGGATTATTCAATAAACTTTTTAAAAAGAAAGAAGAGAATAAGGAGTCAACTTCAACTGTCATTCAACCCAACATTAGCAAGCATTTTACATCTGAAAATGATTTTTTAGAGAAATTTGGAGCTGCTGCTTTAGAAAAACAAAGAAATCTTTATGATGTAACTGGCGATCTTTCCTGGAATGTTGACATGGACAAAGAAGAAATAACATTTGGAGAAAATCGTACTTTCCCGATGCAGGCTTTGGGTTCGTTTTCTCATTCTTCAGAAACATGGCTTTGGATCTGGGAAAATAAAGCGGCTGGTTATACCGAATCTGTAATGAAACAAGCTCTTTTACTAAAGCAATATGGAGAACAAAATAATATTGATTTATTGACTGTTGGAAAATTTGACGCCGTAGAAAATGATTTACATTTAATAGGAATGATTGCTGTCGAAATGTTCAACGGAAGTGGTTATTATCTTGGAAATTACGGACACGGAACAATGGTTCTTACCATTAAATCTGATGTAATAGACAAAGTTGAAAGTGAAGAATTCTCTCGAATTTTAACTGTTTTTCCAGAACTAATTTCAACATTTGAAATTCAAAATCATAAAAATGCTTTTACAAATTATCTAACACAGAAAGGCTATAAACTGACATCGAACGGAAACGAAATTAAAGCAGAAAAGAATGAGAATGTAATTAACGCTGTTTTTAATGAAGATAATCTTTTGATAAAATTAAATGGTAGTAATGCTTAAGCTTTCCTGCCTGACTTAAAAACAACTAAAAAAACAGAAAGCCCTTTTAGAACCCATTGCTCGCGTGAGGGATAGAAGCAATCCGCCGCAGCGGAGCGTATAGCCCGACAGCATCCCGATAAGAGGGCGTATAAACGTAAACCAAATTTGCCCTCTTATCGGGATGGTGGCACGCCCAACTTAAAATTTTAAGAAACGCTAATTTGACGGAAATAAATCACGACATTTTTCTCCAAAAGTTTAATACTCCGTCGCAGGCAGAATATTCTAAATCAAAACTTTCGGGAATTTCTTCCCATGTACTCCAGTAAGTTACAAGTCTGGTATATTTAGGCGCTTTGGCAAGTTGGTCCCTGACATAGTTAGAATAAGAAAGGAACAGTTCGTTTTTGGGCACTATAATTTTATCGATTGGACAGGAAGTATCTATATTTTCGAAAAAAGAATTGTAGAAATAAAATGCATCGTAATCAGCAAAAGAAATATCGGTGATATTAGAATGAATAAATTCGACATTCTCGACATGATGCTTTTCGGCTATTTTTTTGGATAGTTTTATAAGAGATGCTCTTTGTTCAACTCCATAAAAAAGGCCTTTTGTAGAAGCTGCGCCCACTAAACAGAATTTCCCAACGCCTGCACCAATGTCCAAAACCTTTTTATTGGGTTTATCAACCAGATAATCTGCCGCAATCCTGGCAATGGCAACCGGAGTCCAATGTCGCTCTGCCAGTCTTCTGATGCGTGTAGAATACAACATATTAAACGTGCTGTCTTCTATTTCTATATTTTTTTTTAAGGATTTAAAAACCATTTAATTGGATTGCCTGTCTTTCTGATTAGATAAAATCACGTTACGTCTTGCAACTACAACTCCTAAAAACCAGTAAATTTTAAGCACCCGATTTTAGTATTGCAGTATTTTCCTGCAATATAACATTACTTAATGTAATTCGCAATCTAAACGAACATTAAATGTATTTCTTTGATTGATGTCAGGATGACAATCCCTTAATCGTTTTAAATTTAAGATTTGATATTGGTATTGAGATTTGATAACGTTATTTCAACTGTTTCTCTTCTTCAAATAACAATTTAATATTCTCATACGAGTTTTTCAGCGCTTCTTTGATTTGCTCGGGATTTAGCCATGCTACTTTTTCGATGCCTTCTTCAAGCTGTCCTTTTGGCGTTCCTTCAAAATCAGATTGCATTTCGAACCAATGTGTGATTTTGAGTTTGTATTTTCCGTTGCGTTTAAAAACGTGGTATGTTTTTTCGAGTTTATTAGTAATTCGAAGTTTGTTTACTCCGGTTTCTTCTTCGACTTCGCGCATGGCAGTTGCCTCAATTTCCTCGCCTTTCTCGATTCCGCCCTTTGGTAAGTCCCATTTTCCATTTCTGAAAATAAATAAAACCTCGCCTTTTTTATTGTACACAAGACCTCCACCTGCTTTATTAACAGGGATTTTAGCCTTAAGGGTCTTCATAATTTCCTTTTCATCAGGATGATATAAATACGCCTTTTGAATTTTATTTTGAAACATTTTGACTATAAGCTGCTCAATATCAATACTCTCTAACAAGAATAATTGAAAATCAGTCTCTCTTGAGATTTCATTTGTCAAAAAAAGTGGTTTGTCGTTCACAAAAACTTTATACATTTGTACTATGATTTTTAATAAAGATACTGCCGAAAAAACAGCCGAATTGCTTTTGCAAATAAATGCAATTAAATTGAATCCCGAAAATCCTTTTACATGGGCTTCAGGTTGGAAATCTCCTATTTACTGTGATAATAGGTTAATTCTTTCATTTCCGAGCATCCGAAACTACGTTCGTGATGAGTTTGCGAAGAATATTGAAAAACAATTTGGGAAACCAGATGTAATTGCCGGTGTTGCCACTGGAGCCATTGGAGTGGGAATTCTTGTTGCTGAAAGCCTTGGATTACCGTTTGTATATGTGCGTCCGGAAGCAAAAAAACACGGAAGACAAAACCAGGTTGAAGGTTTTTTACAAAAAGGACAAAATGTTGTTGTTGTAGAAGATTTAATCAGCACAGGAAACAGCAGTTTGATGGCTGTTGAAGCTTTACGTAACGAAGGTGCCAACATAAAAGGGATGGCAGCGATCTTTACTTATGGTTTTAATGTTGCCGAAGAGAACTTTAAAAAGGCTAATATCGATTTGTATACGTTAAGCAATTACGAAAACCTGTTAGATTTAGCAGTTCAGAAACAATACATTACAGAAGAGCAACAGTCTACTTTACTGGAATGGAACGAAAGTCCATCTACATGGGGGAAAGAAGAAGAATAGATTTTAGATTTTAGATTTTAGATTTTAGATTTTAGATTTTAGATTTTAGATTTTAGATTTTAGATTTTAGATTTTAGATTTTAATAATTTGAAATTGCATTTCAAATTATTAAAAATGAGTATCGTATTGGAATTTATTTTTCCGCCCATTCTTAAAAAAAACAATTAGTAAAAAATTAAAATATGAACTTAGAAAGTCCAAAAGTTACTGTTCAGAAATCAGCTCAAGATTTATTTGATTTATTGACTGATGTTAAGAATTTTGAAAAACTAATGCCGGAAAACATCGCTAAATTCGAAGTAATTGGTGAAGACGCTTTTATCTTTGGATTAAAAGGCATGCCGGAAATAAAACTTAAAATGAAAGAAAAAACAGCGCCAAACAAAATTGTTTTGGGGGCTGCAAGTGATAAACTTCCTTTTACTTTAGTTTCGAATATCGAAAGTGTTTCAGCTTCAGAAAGTGCTGTTCAACTACAATTCGAAGGCGAATTTAATCCTATGATGGCGATGATGATCAAAGGGCCAATTAGCAAATTCATTGAAACTTTGGCTACTAATATGACGAAGCTGTAATTTTAATTATCAATTGTTAATTATTAATTGTTAATTGTTGAACTATATAATCAAAGCCTGATCTCACGATCGGGCTTTTTTACTTGTAGTGAACTTATTTCTTGCACATTGAATCAGATTAGGCCAATTTATTGCTTACAAAGCTGCGAAATTTTTAAATTAAAAAATAAAGCGTTGCGACAGCAACTTTACGCAAAATCTTTGAACCTTTGCTGCTTTGCATCTCTGAACCTCTAATAAAGCATCTGAACCTCCTTGATATCAAATTCTGAAACCGAATCATCTTCTAATAAAATCTGAATTTTCCCTACAGAAGAAACACCCTGAATAATCCCCATAAAGTTCTCGTTTTTCAGGTTTTTAAATGGCATTGGAACTCCTTTTCTAAATAACGAATTAAAATATTCTTTCCAGAAATCAGAAGTATTATCCTCCCAGGATTCAATATTCTCTTTTATTTTTTCGACTATCAAAAAGGGTAGTGCATTTTTGTCAAAATGAGTCTCACAAATCACGGCCAATGAAGATGCATTTGGTAAATGCTCAAAATTTGTCTGATTTACATTGAGTCCAATTCCAACAACTGACACGATCCTGCCATCGCTTTTTAGGGTATTTTCGATAAGTATGCCACCAACCTTTTTATTATATGACATAATGTCGTTAGGCCATTTTATACTTAATTTAGGAATATTCAATGATTTTAAAGCATTAATTACGGCTAACGAAACAATAACACTTAAGTTAAAAACCTGTTCATTATCATACAGAAAATCCTTTACCAAAACACTCATAACTAAGTTTTTACCTGACTCAGACTGCCATTTAGACCCCATCTGCCCTTTGCCTTTTGTCTGATTTTCAGCAGTTACTACGGTAAAATTATCAGGTTCATCCTGGCTTGCTAATGATTTCAGGAAATCATTTGTAGAATCTATGGCATCGAGTTTGATTAGTTTCATCAAAAGAATTTAATTAACTTAATTTAATATTTTGTTAAGGTTCAAAAATAATCACAAATTTTGGTAACTTTACAAAATCATATAAAATAATTCATGGCGAAAAAGACTATTAATAATGATGTTCTATTGGCGAACATAATCAAAGGGATTGAAGAAGTAAAAGGAAATGACATCAGTATTCTTGACTTAAGAGATATAGACACGGCAGTTTGTGACTATTTTGTTATTTGCAACGGAAATTCAAATACCCAAGTTAACGCCATCGTAGGCTCAATTCAAAAAACAGTATCTAAAGACTTAAAAGATAAACCGTGGCACGTAGAAGGAACCGATAATGCTGAGTGGGTTCTTATGGATTATGTGCACATAGTTGTACACGTTTTCCAGAAACACATTCGTGAATATTATAATATCGAAAGCCTTTGGGGTGACGCCAAAATAACTACAATCGAAAACAAATACTAAAAGAAACTTTCTCTAATGGCTAAAGATAATAATCCAAATCCGAGTAAATTTAAAATAAGTCCTTGGTTAATATATACCGCAATACTTCTAGTTTTTTTATTTATAAGTTTTGCAACCGGAGGATCAAACTTAAGCGAACCTGCTCAATTAACTTCTTCTAAATTCAATGTTTTATTAGAAAAAGGTCAAATTGAAAAAGTAATCGTTTACAATAAAGCTGAAGCTGAAGTATACTTAAACGCTGCCGCTCTAAAAGATCCGGCAAATAAAAAAGTAGCTAATGATATTTTTGAAAGACCCAACAAAGGTCCTCACTATACATTAGAAATTGGTAACGACCAGATTTTTCAAACTAAATTAGAAAAAGCAGTTGGCGAAGGCAAACTGAAAGATTTTAATTTTTTACAGAAAAACAACTGGAGCGATATTTTAATCAGTTTACTTCCTATCATCATCATTATTGGTGTTTGGATTTTCATTATGCGTAAAATGTCAGGTGGCGCAGGTGGCGGTGGCGGACAAATTTTTAACATTGGAAAGTCAAAAGCTAAGTTATTTGATGAAAAAACAGATATCAAAACCACATTTAAGGATGTTGCCGGTTTAGAAGGTGCTAAAGAAGAAATACAAGAAATTGTAGAATTCCTTAAGAATCCAGAAAAATACACGAATCTTGGTGGTAAAATTCCTAAAGGAGCTTTACTTGTAGGTCCTCCGGGAACTGGTAAAACATTACTTGCAAAAGCAGTTGCAGGAGAAGCTCAGGTACCTTTCTTCTCGTTATCAGGTTCTGATTTCGTAGAAATGTTCGTAGGAGTTGGTGCTTCACGTGTTCGTGACTTATTCAAACAAGCAAAAGAAAAATCCCCTGCCATTATCTTCATTGACGAGATTGACGCTGTAGGTAGAGCAAGAGGAAAAAGCAATATGTCAGGCGGAAATGACGAAAGAGAAAACACACTGAACCAATTACTAACAGAAATGGATGGTTTTGGTACAAACTCTAACGTAATTGTCCTTGCTGCAACCAACAGAGCTGACGTTCTTGACAAGGCTTTAATGCGTGCCGGGCGTTTTGACAGACAAATTTTTGTTGACCTACCGGACATTCGCGAAAGAGCTGAAATCTTTAAAGTTCACTTAGCTCCTATCAAAAAAGTAGAAGGTCTTGATCTTGACTTCTTAGCAAAACAAACTCCGGGATTCTCTGGTGCTGACATCGCTAATGTTTGTAACGAAGCTGCCTTAATTGCTGCACGTTACAACAAAACAGCAGTTGACAAACAAGATTTCTTAGATGCTGTTGACAGAATCATTGGCGGTCTTGAAAAGAAAAACAAAATCATTACTCCGGACGAGAAAAGAGCAATCGCTATTCACGAAGCCGGTCACGCAACTGTAAGCTGGATGTTAGAGCATGCTGCACCGCTTATTAAAGTAACTATTGTTCCTCGCGGACAGAGTTTAGGAGCTGCATGGTACCTTCCTGAAGAAAGACAAATCGTGAGAACAGACCAAATGCTCGACGAAATGTGTGCTACTATGGGCGGAAGAGCTGCTGAAAAGGTAACTTTTGACAGAATTTCAACCGGTGCATTAAGCGATTTAGAAAAAGTTACACGTCAGGCTCGTGCCATGGTAACGATTTATGGTTTGAATGATAAAATAGGAAATGTTACTTATTATGACTCAACTGGTCAGAGTGAATACAATTTCTCTAAACCATATTCTGACGAAACTGCAAAAGTTATTGATAAAGAAATCTCAGAATTAATTGAAGGTCAATACCAAAGAGCCATTCAAATTCTGGAAGAAAACAAAGACAAGCTAAATCAACTAGCTGACATATTGATTGAAAAAGAAGTTATTTTTAAAGATGACTTAGAGACTATTTTCGGAAAACGTACTTTTGATAAAAATTTAGAAGAAGTGGTTTCGTAAATATTCAGTAAATATGTAATATTTTTTAAAATCTTAATTCAAAATAGCCTTTTGAATTAAGATTTTTTTATCTTTGAACGTTTTCAATTAACATGTAAAGTATTTCATATAAAATGAATTTTTTCAAAAAAATATTTGGATCAAGCGATTCTGCTTCAGATGAAGAAAATGAAAGCGAGTACGGAGGAAACCATGCTCCTGACAGTCATTTATCTATCGACGAAAGATTCATTTTTAATTTCAAAAAAAATGGAGGTAAATTTTTGTACTGTGAAAACAAACAAGAGGTTGCTGAACAGTTTGAAAATATCCTGGAAGAAAATGATTGGTTCGAAAGCGAAGTATTATGTTATGAGCCCGGGCTTTTTCATTTACTAGCTGAAAATAAATTAATTTATACTTCTCCTAAAAATCCTAAATTTTTATTGGCTACCTGTGAGAATTTAATTGCTGAAGAGGGATCAATCTTATTTTCATCAAAACAAATCAGACAAGACAAACCAAACGAATTACCGGCAAACATTGTCATTATTGCGACAACAAGTCAACTGCAATTAATAAAAAGCGATGGTTTAAGCGCCATCAAGAGAAAATACGAAAGGGATTACCCTACTAACATCACCACCATAAAATATTTCGAAAAAGCAAAAGAAGAAGATTTTACACAATACGGAAGTGTTGCCAAGAATTTATATTTATTGCTCTTAGAAGACCTTTAAGATGAATGAAACACTCAAGAGAACCATTTCTGGTGCTGTTTATATCGCTTTATTACTAACTTCGATTTTGTTTTCTACAGAAAGCTTTATTATTCTTTTTGGTATCTTCCTTGTCATTGCCACTTACGAGTTCTGCAACTTAGTAGGCATCAACAAATTCTTTTCGATTTTGTTTGTTTCTCTTTTTTATTCGACTGTTTCTTTAATTAGTTTTTACAGAAATGAAACCGAAAATTACATCAATAAGCTTTTAAAAGAGAATATAGTATTTACCATTGATACAGATCGGTTATTTACTGTATTACTTATTATTACCCTTATTGTATCTGTAAAATGTATTGTTTTTTTATTTGATGATACACAAACCATAAGCAAAGCATCCAAATACATTTATTTAATTGGATATATTATGTTACCTTTTCTTTTTATTACCAAGATTTCGTTTGGAGTAAAAGATTACAATGCAAAAATCATCATTGGACTATTTGTTTTAATCTGGACCAATGACACTTTTGCTTACTTAGTTGGAAAATCAATTGGAAAACATAAATTATTTGAACGCATTTCTCCTAAAAAAACCATAGAGGGATTTTTTGGCGGAGTTGTTTTTGCTGCTTTTGCAGGCTTCTTAATTTCGAAGTTATACATTCAGCCCAATCCGGATTTCAGCAGCAAATCGATCTTAATATGGACAATAATCGCTTTAATTGTAAGCGTTTTTGGAACTATCGGAGATTTGATCGAATCAAAGTTTAAGAGAGTCGCCGGCGTAAAAGACAGCGGTACCATAATGCCAGGTCACGGAGGTGTATTAGATCGACTAGATAGTGTTATATTTGTAGCACCAATTATATTTTTATTTTATCAAATTTTATATTATGTTTCATAAAGAGGGAGGCCCATCCATTTTATTAGGTACTGCATTTGCAGTAGCTGTACTTTTAATTGCTGAGAAATTCATTGATATTATCTGGCTAAGAATGCTTGTACAAATTGCAGGCGTGCTAATTTTGATCATCATTTTACAATTTTTCAGAAACCCTAAAAGAATTGCGATTAGAAACAGCGATCAGATTCTTGCTCCGGTAGATGGTAAAGTTGTAGTTATTGAAGAAGTTTACGAAGGTGAATTTTTTAAAGACAAACGTTTACAGGTTTCTATTTTTATGTCACCAATCAACGTACACGTAACACGTTACGCAATGGACGGGATCATAAAGTTCAGTAAATATCACCCGGGAAAATTTTTGGTTGCATGGCATCCTAAAGCGAGTGAAGAAAATGAAAGAACAACAGTTGTAATTGAAAATGAAACTTTCGGACAAATACTTTACAGACAAATTGCAGGCGCTTTAGCGAGAAGAATTGTAAATTATGCTCAGGAAGGCATGCAAGTCGTACAAGGTACAGATGCAGGTTTTATAAAATTTGGTTCAAGAGTAGATTTATTTCTACCTTTAGGTACTCCAATTAATGTAGTATTAAACCAAAAAGCAATTGGTGGAAAAACTATTATTGCTACAAAAGCTTAATGACCGAAAAAGATTTAGATACACGTTTTTCAGAGGCTGTAGAAATCGCTCTCAAAATGACTCAGGCCTCACTGCCACAAGATGTGCAGCTGCGACTTTATGCCTATTACAAACAGGCAACTTTTGGAACTGCAGTCTATAATCAATCTGAAAATTTTGATTTAAGAGATGCTTTCAAAACAAACGCATGGATGCAGATTAGTCATATATCGATCGATGAAGCTAAAGAAAGTTATATTGAAATCATTAATTCACTAACATTAAAATAACTATTATTATGAAGAAAAACATTGTTCATTTCAGCATTTTAACTTCATTATTCCTCTTATTTTCTTGTAATGATAAAGACAAGCTGACCGAAGTTGTAGAAGTTCCACTACCAAGTAAAGAGGAGAAAATAACGATAGGATCACCAAATGATATAAAAGCAGATCCCGGTTCTTTTGAGTTGACAAAATTGCCATTTTCATACGATGCTCTGGCTCCCGCAATACGAACCCTTACTTTAGAAACACATTATTCCAAACATTATTTAACGTACACGAATAATCTTAATAAAGCAATTCTAAATACAGAGTTTGAGAATTTACCAATTGAAGACATCCTGAAAAAAATGGATCTTAACAATGCTAAACTTCGCCAAAATGCAGGTGGCTATTACAATCACACGTTGTATTTTAATATCCTGACACCTAAAGAGCAAACTCCCAAAGATACTTTGGCAGGCTCTATTAATAAAGAATTTGGCTCTCTGGCTAATTTAACCAATCAGTTCAAAGGTCAATCTATAAAACAATTTGGTTCTGGCTGGGTTTGGCTGGTAGTCGATAAAGCAGGAAAACTGCAAGTGACTACTACAGAAAACCAAGACAATCCGCTAATGAAAAATGCCCTGATTCCGGGAACACCAATTTTAGGAATCGACTTATGGGAACATGCTTATTACCTGGATTACCAAAATAGAAAAGGAAGTTATATCGATGCTTTTTACGAACACATAAACTGGGAAAAAGTAAACGAAAATTACATAGAGGCTTTGAAAAAAGTTAAAAGAGTATAAAACATAAAAAGCTGATGCAATTGAGTATCAGCTTTTTTTATATCCAAAACTTATGCAAAAAACATGAAAGATATAGCAACTCGTTTTATAGAAAACCCCTTAATATCTCCTTCCGACATCCCGTCGAGCAGAGAAGGATTAGAAATTACCTGTCTTCTGAATCCGGGAGTATTTCAATTTGAAAATAAAATCTGGCTGGCAGTACGTGTCGCCGAAAGACCTAAACAAAAAGAAGATACAATTTCTTTTCCGATATTAACAGAAACAGGGACGATTGAAATCATTGAGATTCCCAAAGACGATCCGGAATTAATAGCAACAGACGCTCGCGTAATCAATTACAAAGGAACTGATTATTTGACCACATTATCACACATTCGGTTGTTGTGCAGCGAAAACGGACGTGAGTTTTACGAACCTGAAAATTATCCCATTTTAACCGGCGAAGGCGCATTAGAAACTTTCGGAATCGAGGATTGTCGTGTTTCTCTTATACAGGGACGTTATTACCTAACTTTCACCTCTGTTTCAGATAATGGTGTCGGTGTTGGCCTGCGCACCACTAAGGATTGGAAAAATTTTGAAAAACACGGCATGATATTACCTCCACACAATAAAGATTGCGCCATTTTTGAAGAAAAAATAAATGGCTTATTTTACGCATTGCATCGACCAAGTAGTGTAGACATTGGAGGAAATTATATTTGGATAGCTTCGTCTCCGGATGGCATTCACTGGGGCAATCACCATTGTATTCTTAAAACAAGAAAAGACCATTGGGACAGCAAAAGGGTTGGAGCCGGAGCTGCACCTATAAAAACTGAAAAAGGCTGGCTGGAAATCTATCATGGAGCTAATGAAAGCCACCAGTATTGTTTGGGTGCTTTTTTAATGGATCTTGAAGATCCAAGTAAAGTGATTTCAAGAACCAAAAAACCAATTATGGTTCCTGCTACAAATTATGAATTAAGTGGCTTTTTTGGCAACGTAGTCTTTACAAATGGCCATATTGTAGAAAATGACAGGGATACACTTACCGTTTATTATGGCGCTTCTGATGAATTTGTTTGTGGGGCCAAATTTTCAATTAAAGAAATTCTTTTACTTCTGGAAAACATCTAAACACAAATTATAATAAAAAAACTTGTTTAGTATAATTTATTACTAAACAAGTTCTTTTTATATTTTTTGATCAAAACTATTTCAATTCATAAATAAAAGATTCAGATGGCGCAATTGTAACTCCTGCCCTTCCTTCTCCATTATTTACTTTTAATCGAACTGCATTCTTTTGATACAATTGATCTGTCAGGACATATTCCCCATCTTTTAGATTCCATTTTGAGATAATATCAGCAGGGATTTTCAAATCAAACTCGCTTGTTTTTTCTGATGAAAAATTTGCCACAACAACCAATTTTTGATTGGCTGACCAGCGTACATAAGAATAAAGCAATTCATCATATCCGGCATTATCTTGACGATTTGCAGTTTGAATTTCCTGAAAACTTCCCATTAAAGCAGGACTATTAATAGAGAAATTTAGCAATCGTTTATAAAAGTCACGAAGATTTTTCTCTGAATCAGAAAGTTGTCCTCCATCAAATTTTCCGTCATTCATCCAGCGCTGATGATTAGGAACACCAATATAATCAAAAATAGAAGTTCTTGTAGGCTTTCCGAATCCGGCATCTTCATTTCCGGCCTCTCCTACTTCCTGTCCAAAATAAACCATTGTTGGCGATGTGCTTATAGTTGTAGAAACCACCATCAAAGGTTTTCCTCGTTCCGGGGTTCCGGCAAATTCAGCACTAGCCAAACGTTGTTCGTCATGATTGTCCAGAAAATGCAGCATATTATGTTCAATATCCGACATTCCTTTTTTAATATCCGACAATCCGTCCGGAGAAGATTTTCCGCGAATAATATCTTTCAGCTTATCATACGTTTCAACCTTATCATATAAATAATCCATTTTTCCTAAACGAATATAATTTCGGTATTCATTCGGATTATACACTTCTGCCAATAAAAAAGCATTTGGATTTTTCATTTTGATAGCCGAATTCATATAACTCCAAAACTCATACGGAACCATTTCTGCCATATCATAACGAAAACCATCAACACCTTTACCAATCCAATACAAAGCGATTGATCTGAATTTCTTCCAGGAATCAGGCACATCTTTATCCTGCCAAAAAGCAAAATGTTCCGGATATGATTTTTGATCAAACCCGACAGGAAGCTCAGGAAAATCTTTAGAACCGTCAGGACGAATTCCGTAATTTACTTTCACTGTTTCGTACCAGTCATTTTGATCCGGTTTTACTTTTCGGGAACCATTTCCTGTCCATTTTGCAGGATTTTCATCAAAAATCCCATCAACCAGCGGATTTTTTTCTCCATTTAACGGAATATCATTGTCAGGAATTTCAAAATGGTTATTTGGGATATAATAAAAGTTATTGTCTCGTTTGTATTCAACATTTACATCGTCATTGGCACCAAAATCCTTAACACCTTCAGGATTGTTTTTTCCTTCATATTTTCGGGCAATATGATTGGGAACAATATCAATAATCAGTTTTAAACCCGCTTTGTGCGTACGGACAATCAAATCTTCAAATTCTTGTAATCGGTTCGCAGGATTTACCGCCAAATCCGGATTTACATTATAATAATCTTTTACAGCATAGGGCGATCCAGCACGGCCTTTGACCACTTCAGGATCATCATCAGAAATTCCGTAAGCTTTATAATCCCCAACCAAAGCATGATGAGGAACTCCGGTATACCATATATAAGTAACTCCTAAATCTTTAATTTCGTGAAGTGCCTGATCCGTAAAATCATTAAATTTTCCAACACCGTTTTCTTCAATTGTTCCCCAGGGTTTATTGGTTGTAGCTTTATTCCCAAACAATCTGGTAAAAACCTGATACACTACAATTTTCTTATTAGTAGCAACTTCTTCTTTCGCTGTATTCATTTTTAAATCTTTGGTTTTACATGCACTAAACAGCATGGTTGCAGCCATTCCTGCAACAAAAACTTTTTTATTTATCATATTCATTTTATAAACTAATACCTTTTCTAAATTTAAAATCAAATCAATAATTTTAGAAACCAATTTCTAAATTTAGGCTAATTTTTAAATGAAGAAGAATCTAAAATCAATTTTATTCTGATTTCAATTTAAAAAACCGAACTATAACGAAAGAGTAC
>NZ_MUGR01000058.1:0-1418 GCF_002217195.1 Flavobacterium aquidurense
TGGAATAGTTGCCATCCTTGCATAATTGAGGTGAATTTTTGCACTCCAATCCAAAATGTAGTTATTCCAGGTTTTCGTTCTGAAGCATAACCTTTCCAGCCTCCTAATCTTGCAATTGCCCAAACATAACGTTTTAAATCTTTGTCCAAATAGGGGTTTTTTAACTTTTCAGTATTCCCTTCTAAAGCTATTATTTGATATTCTAAGCATTTTATTTCGTCTTCTGAAAAACAACTACCAGATTCAATTTCTTCTTCAGGACAATTATAAGCTATTTGCATTAAAAATAGTTTTACAATAGTTTCCATCATCAGTAAAGAAAGCTTACGTATAGACTTTGCATAAGTTAATTCACTTGCTTCTATATTGAAACCTTCTTTTTTTAAGATTCTAAAAACCTCTTCTATAACCCATCGGCAAGTATACCAGGTAATACAGTTCAAAGCTGTTTCTAGATTCTCGACATTTATAGTTGTTAATAATCTCCAACATATAGGATTTTTAACATCGGTATTTATTTCTTTGGCTTCTATGATAGTAAGTTTAATATTTTGCGGAGCAGTTTTAGAACTTAAATCATTTTTGTTTATCGTCACTTCAGAGAAGCGAACTTCTAAAATTGCTTCTCTTTTTTTTATATTCTTTCTTTTATCTCCCTCCAATTCTATTGTATAAGTTCCTTTGGATGGTTGGTTTGCGATATAATCAAAAAGTTTTGTCTTATCTGAAAGAGTCCTATTGGCTCTTGCTCGAACTAATAGATGTGTTTTTTGGTCTGGAACAATCCCGAATTGCTCATAAATATCGCCTTCTCTATCTTGAATGATTATGATTTCTTTTGCCTGGTCTAATACCTTTTTCGAGTTTTGAGAAGATTCTATCCATTTATAAGATTCTTTTTCTTCTATAGGAAGTTTATTGTAATCCCGATCTTTTTTGGTTAATTTCTCTAATGGCCTATTCCATATCTTAACATCGGAAAAGCCATAAGGAACTAATGTCTGAGCATCTAAAACAAAACTAGGGTGGAGTAAGAATCCAATACCTCCCTTAACAGCATTGGTTGTACCAATATAATGATCCTTTTTAACTCTATTTTTATGATTATATAAATTAACCTCAGTAGTGTCTTGAATACACAGAAGAACTTTGTTTGTACAAGAGAAAACACAATTAGATCGCATGTTACGTATTATATCTGCTTCGGAAACATTATCATTTTGTAAAAACCGATAAAAAGATTTTGCCTCAGAATCACTCTGGGTAATTTGACGAATCGAATGAACGCTATTCTTAAATAACTTATCTAAAATTATATTACCTCTCTTCAATAAACGCTGATCTTTTATATCCCTTAATTGTCTTTCTCTCAAAATTTATTTTTTGCCAAATATAAATATTTGTGTCCAGACGGTAGG
>NZ_MUGR01000059.1:0-1216 GCF_002217195.1 Flavobacterium aquidurense
AATTGTCAATATAAATGCTGATTTTTTTAGAATTGTTATCGGATAATTTATAGTGAATTACGTTGGCATCAAATTCCAGAATCTGTATTTTTTGTCCTCCAATACTAATTTTATCTCCAATATTTTGATTAGTAATTTCTACTTTTCCATATTCAACAGGAATTTCTATTTCAATATTTACATAGCCCTTTAGTGTTAAATATTCTAGATTTCCCATTCCCATTGTGCTAAATGCAATTCGTTCGAGTAACTTTTCGTTTTTTTCCTCAAAACCTCCAATATTTAAACCTAGCTCATTTTGATTTAATTGTACTTTTTCATTTTTTTCGTTGGTTAAATCATATGTTTTTACTGTGGCTTTTATATAATCTAAAATAGATCTTTGGCTGGTTATACTTTCTGTTTTTTCATATTGTGATAATTGTTCCTTTGTGTAAAAATTATCTACCAAAGATGAAAAATAAATGGAACTTGATGGGGCTTTATTGTAATCAGATGCACCGTCAGTTACCGCCGTTATTGATTTTTCTATTTGGTGCATCGTTTGCTCTGCACGTTTTTGAGAAATAGATATTTCCCAGGGATATTGCTTTTTTGCAACTATTTTGGCTTTTGGTGTTTTATTGTCTTTAGTGGTAACATCTTCATAAACCGAGAAGTCCTGAAAATGTTTTTTGTCGTAATCTTTGTCTGAATATTTTAATTGTTTGTTTATTAAATCTGGATATTCTTTATTGTGGCAAGCAATTACTGATGATAAAATGAATAGTAATAGAATTTGTTTCATAGTTAAATAATAGGTATTTGTTTATTGGTTTTGGCTGAAAAATCTAATTATAGTAATACAAAAGGTTCAAACTTAAAAAGCATATAATTTCAAATTTTTAATCATAATTAAATTCAATCTGGAAATTCAGCCTCACTTGCATATGCTAAAAATAAAAGAATCCAGGGTAAAATTAAGAGTAGTAAGATAAGTAGTAAAAATAGTACAACCATTTTTTTTCGTTTTGAAATAGACCAAATTAATATTCCTCCCATAATTCCAATTATTAGTAGTCCTTCAAGATAAAGCATCTTTTATTGTTGTTTTAATGTTTTTTTTCAAATATAAACTTTTTCTTATAAATATTTGAATGGGGTGAAAATTGCAAATTTTGCAATCCTGATGTAGGAGTTACGGTATAAATGAAAGCAGAGCATTTTTTTTTATTGA
>NZ_MUGR01000006.1:0-50776 GCF_002217195.1 Flavobacterium aquidurense
TTAATTTTTAAACAGGCTCTAAGAAAAAATATTTGGTTTGAATTAATGAAAAAATTGTTAGCCATGCTTAATGAATGGAAATAAATTAACTACTTCT
This sequence comes from Flavobacterium aquidurense, assembly GCF_002217195.1. Classification (NCBI taxonomy): domain Bacteria; kingdom Pseudomonadati; phylum Bacteroidota; class Flavobacteriia; order Flavobacteriales; family Flavobacteriaceae; genus Flavobacterium; species Flavobacterium aquidurense. Next base: position 98 of record NZ_MUGR01000006.1, read on the forward strand.
ACTAAAATAAATCGAGCAAAAGGTAAATGGCCTTTGGAGAGTCTATTGAATAATATTCAACAAAAAGAAGAACTCGGAATAAATTCTTTATTAGCAAATCATGCCATAAAAAATGCAGATGAAGGTATTAAAAAAAGGTAAGTGAATTGATACTCAAAAAATAGTTGCTTAATAAGGACGAATAGCCAACAGCTACAACAACGGATTTTGGCATTTGGCTTAATGGGAAGTTGGTTTTATATTTGGTATGATTTGACAAATCCGAAAACAAGACTTAATTTAACCCCAAACCCCTTGCTAGTGCGAGAACGTTGGCAGTAATGATACTGGCATAAAAATCAAAAAAATCTGATGAAAGAAAATATATATTTAGAAGAACTTCTTCAGACAATGTCAGAAAATCAATATATTGGATTGGGAAATCCTACCGCCAAAATATTGTTTATAGGAAAAGAAGCTGGAGCTGAAATTGAAGAAGAAATGTTTCATGGAAGCGCTAAATCTTGGAGAGAAAAAGAATTTAATTATTCTGAAAGATATGTCCCAAAAGAAGCAAAGATCAGAAACTTAAATCATACTTGGCAAAGATATCAAAAACTATACGATTGTATTTTGTCAAATTTAAATATAGAATTTGATAAAAAAGACAAATATGAAATCAGTTTTATTGAAAATATATTTACTACAGAATTAAGCAATTTACAGGCACCAAACACAAAAGATGCAAAAAAACAGGAGAAGTTTGGAGAAGAACTTAAATTAAGAAAAATAGAGTTTTTCAAAAGTAAATTTATTCAAGATTTTCAAATAGTGATAATATTTGCTAGTGATAATAAATACATAGAAACAGACCCAGGAGAAATATGTGAGTTATTCAATGTAAAATTTATTAAATTACATAATCTAAATGCAAAAGATAAAATTTGGATACATTCAGAAAATAAAACTGAGAAAAAACCAAAATTATTAATTCACACAAGACAATTGACAAATAGAATTACTAACGAATTAATACCAAATATTTGTGATGTTGTTGTGGATTTTTTGAAAACAAATTCAATACAATTAGAAAAACAATAGAAAAGCACTACTGCTAAAAGCCGTTTGGCATTGTCCAATTATTCTTGTTTCAAAAATCGATTTTTTAGCATTTTAGAACAGAAATAAATATCCTAAAATAATTATTTCATCATCAAATTAGCCTCCCATTTGTGGAGGTTTTTTATTTTTTTTTGCATTTATTTTATTTTTTTACCCTTGATTTTACTGGGGGTTCAACGGGGTACAATAGGGGTACAACAAAAAGTTGTACTTGTAGCAGTTTTATCTCTATCGTTTCTTTGCCTTGTAATAATGAAGATCCTGGCTTGGAATTATCAATTTACCGGGATTGTGAGAAACTAATGTAGAACGATAAAATGATGAGGTATGTTTACAAACATTTCATGGAGTAATTACATAGTTGTAATTATTCTGCTATTGGCAAGCTGGTATTTATTTGTTGGATTTCGATTTTATTTTGATGACCTCAAAGAAGTCTTATCAGGAAGGCGGAAGCTTCAATTCCGTGGATTTGAAAACCCAAATTACCAAGATCCTAAATTTGAATTAAAAGCCCAAGAATCACCTGAAGAAATTTCAGAACAAGCTTCCTTCGGAGAGTTTGACACTACCTTTCAGGACGTTGATGCTCTGGTGGCACGATTAAAAACTTTTATTGCAGATTCCGCAAAGAAAAAATTAGTCAAAAAAGAATTTACCTATTATCTGCAGCTTCTCCTAAGAGAATTTCCCTCAGTTAAAAATTCCCCTTTTAATTCTTCAATAAGCGAGTTGATAGTTTCAGAATGTGACAAACTCGAATCAATCAATTTGACACAGAAGGAAGCAGAAGCCCTTTGGGAATAAACTCTAAAACAATATAACGGAGGAATCGCCCCTGTCCATCCCGGCGCAGTATGGCAGATGTAACAGGAAAGTGGAACTGCGACAGCGGCTACACCTCCGTTTTTTTATCTGAATTTTTCAACTTTAAAATAAATGTGCGATGAAAAAATGGAATTGGAATTTTAAAAAGTTTATTGAGCAAAAAACAAATAATATCTGTAGGCTTCTGGCACAATTGTTTTTTGTAATCAGTTATGAAACCTATGCCCAAGATGGTCTGGCAGGAATTAACGAAGCTAACCAACAGGTTCGAAGTTACTTTGATGCAGGAACTGAACTGATGTATGCCGTAGGAGCATTACTAGGTCTTATTGGCGCTGTGAAAGTATATCAAAAATGGAATGCAGGTGATCCTGATACCGGAAAAGTAGCGGCAGCCTGGTTTGGAAGTTGTGTTTTTCTGGTGGTAGTGGCCACCGTAATCAAATCCTTCTTTGGGATCTAAAGCAAGTCGCTATGGAAGATCTACTCAAAGAAAAGTTATGGTTTTACATTATCCATAACAATCCAGATTTGATGTTTACACTACAGGAAGATTACAGTGTACTGGATTATCTCAATGAGAAAATAAGCAGTGTCAAATCCCTATTGGACGAAATGTTATCTGACGGTACACCTAAATACATCATCGAAGAAATCTGTCTCAATATACTTACCGAAGATCTGAAACCTTCCCGGTTTTTATATATCCGTTCCCTTCTTTCAGATGAGTTTGAGAAAACTTATGCCGCTTTTCAGGAATCAGGTATCCTGACCTATGAGGTAATCAACCTTATGGAAAGCTGTAAGCCAGTTTTTGAAACCATTGGTTTTACTAAAGAAAATGAAGAAGACCCTAATTTGAGAAATGCCCTTATCGGTCAGATTGCTGACTATGTGAGTTGAGCTGTTTACAGCAGTGTGTAGAATGAAAAGGAGTAATTATGGCTTACAATCTATCCCAAAAACTAAGTGCCAATATCGAGGCGATTACCATTGCAATGCAATGGCAGAAAGGTGATGCTTTATCGAAAGAAGAAGTTGACGCGCTTAAAGGCTATGCCGGCTTTGGGGGACTCAAGGCTATTTTATATCCTCATGGTACTAACGAAGACTGGATAAAATCCGGAGCTACAAAAGAAGATTTGAAGCTGCATCCGGAAATGACAAGACTGCACGGAATACTGCAGGAAAACTATTCTGAAAAAGATTATAATTCAGTTGTTTCTTCACTTCGTAATAGTGTCCTTACCGCATTTTATACACCGGAAATTGTACCCAAAACTTTTTACAGGGCTTTGGAACAACAAGGCATTAATCCTAAAAGATTATACGAGCCATCAGCAGGATCAGGCATTTTTATCACTGAAGCAGAAAACACATTTTCAAATTTGGAACAGATTACTGCTGTGGAAAAAGACCGATTGAGCGGACTGGTACTTTCAGCATTAAACAGTACACTTTCAACTAAAAATACCACTCATGTAATAGGACTCGAAGAAGCTCCAACAAATGACAACGGCAGTTATGATCTTGTGGTCAGCAATATTCCTTTTGGTAATTTTTCTGTTTATGACCAAGCCTATCCCGATAAAACGATTTCGGGGAAAATCCACAATTACTTCTTTGCAAAAGGATTGGACAAACTGGCTGATGGAGGTCTTATGGCTTATATTACAACAGACGGTTTTTTGAACAGTCCTTCTAATCAGAGCGTGCGAGAATATCTTTTTCAAAATGCGGATTTTGTGAGTGTGGCAGTTATGCCTGACAACCTGATGAAGCAAACAGGAAATACCGATGCTCCTAATCATCTGCTTATTGTCCAAAAAAACGAGAATAAACAAACCCTGTCTGATAATGAAAATGAGCTGCTGCAAACCGTTGAACTGGAAAATGAAGTTGGAAAATACAACACCAATAAATATCTGCACAATAGACCCGAGCTCATCATTGGGAATGAAGTACAAGCCGGTAAAAACCAGTACGGACAAGCGCATCAAAGTGTGAGACAAAACGGTGATATTAATTCTATTAAAGATCGTCTTGCAGAAAATATTACCAAGGGATTAAAAGAAAACTTTAACCCGAAACGCTTTGAGAAGGCTCAAAAAACGGACATAGTTCAGCCCGCTGAAGCAATCGGGCAAAAATTCACTTATTTACCCATGCCCGAGAGTAAAGCAAGCGGTATTTCTGTCCAGCTTGGCTTGTTTGATACTGTACCTGCGGAAAACATCAACCGTGCAATGGATTATATCAATCCTCTTGATGAAACTGTAGTGGATAAAAAAACTGCACGGATACTGAGCACCATACGTACTACTGATAATCCCTCACATGAAAATGTTGTGCTGATTGCTGCTAAACAAAACAAGTCCAATCGGTATTTGTATAAATTATATTCTAATGTAAAAGAAATTGACGGTTTTTCAGCCAATTGGATGAATGGCGGATTACTGCCTCATGAATTACTGGCTTTATCCAATACCCTTCAGTATTATGATCACAAATATATTTACGAAGGAGACCAAACCCTGGAATCTGCCTTTAATCTGGAAAGACAGATTTATGAAGAAAATCTTTCATTCAAACCATTCTACAAAGAAGGAACACTGGTTCGTCTTGGAGAAGCTGTTGGAATTATAAGTGATATTAATAACGAACACAAACAGGCTTTTTTTCAACCATTAGCATCGCAGGGTAATCTAAAATTTTACGATTCCTATATCCTAGTACGGGATAATTATCTGGAATTGTTTGAGAAAGAGCAACCAGATAAAGCTGGCAATGAAGAGGTTAGAAAAAATCTAGATGAGCAGTATACCAAATTTGTGTCCCACTATGGTATTTTGAATAGTGCTGAGAATCGCAGGCTAATCATGCAGGATTCCGCTTTTGGTTTCACTATTCTTTCTTCACTGGAACGCAAAGAAGGTGAACGTTATGTGAAGTCTGATATCTTAAGCGAATCTATAGCAAAACAGCAAGAGCGCTATTATACAGACGATCCAATTGAAGCACTAGCGCGAAGTCTGAATGAAAAAGGAGCTGTTGACTTAGGATTTATAACTGCTGCGACAGGACTTGAACAAAACGAGGTTATAGAGCATCTGAACCAGCATATCTATTTGAATCCTACAGGTCAGAATTGGGAAACTTCAGATCTCTATTTAAGCGGTAATGTTGTGGAAAAGTTACAGCAGGCTAAACATGCTGTACAACAGTATCCTGAAAACACACAATATTACAAAGGATTGCAGGCATTGGAAAAAGTACAGCCTGAGCGTATCCCTTTTGAATTACTCGATTTTAATCTGGGTGAGAGATGGATTCCCACCCGATACTATGAGAATTTTGCCGGAAAATTATTTGACCAGCCAACTGAAATTAATTATTTCCCATCACTGGATACCTTTAAAGTAAGTACAGGGCACAATACAAAAATTGACAGAGAATTTTCGGTGACTCCCAAAAGCGGCAGAACCACTTATGGCTACACGATATTGGAGTATGCGCTCGAAAATACGGCTCCCTTTTTTACCTATGAAGTTGAGGGAGTCGGCGGAAAACCGATCCGAATGCCGGACAATGAAGCCATACAGCTTGCCCATCAAAAAATTGAAAACATCCGTAACGGCTTTATTGAGTGGCTGCAGGAATTGCCAATAAGCGATAAAAATGAACTGGAGAGCCTCTATAATAATACGTTCAATTGTTACGTATTGCGAGAATATAATGGCAGTCATATGAGCTTTCCGGGTTTGGATAAAAAAGCCCTGGAGATTGAAGACTTGTACAGTTCGCAGAAAAATGCGGCATGGCGTATCATTCAGAGCCGTGGCGCTTTAATCGATCATGAGGTTGGGCTTGGAAAAACATTAACCATGATTGTGGCTGCCAATGAAATGAAACGATTAGGGATTATTCATAAACCTGCAATACTGGCATTGAATGCCAATGTAAATCAAATTGCAGCAACCTATCGAAAGGCTTATCCCAATGCAAGAATATTGGCACCTGGTGAAAATGATTTTACTCCGGCAAAAAGAATGAGACTCTTCCATGAGATTAAAAATAATAATTGGGACTGTATCATTTTAACGCACGATCAGTTTGGTAAAATTCCGCAATCACCTGAAATCCAAAAAGAAATATTGCAAAATGAACTCGATAATGTAGAACGGGACCTTGATACAGCAAGAGATTTGGGAGGTGACATTTCTAAAAAAATATTAAAAGGACTTGAAATACGTAAAAATAATCTCGATGGTAAACTAAAAACAATACTGAAAGATATAGAAGAAAAGAAAGACAGCGGGATCAACTTTAAAGAAATGGGAATCGATCATTTGTTTGTAGATGAATCTCACAAATTCAAAAACCTGACTTTCACTACCCGTCACGATCGTGTGGCAGGAATTGGAAATATGCAAGGAAGCCAGAAGGCACTTAATATGTTGTTTGCGGTGCGCACACTTCAGGAAAAATTCGACTCGGATCTGTGTGTGACCTTTCTTTCAGGAACTCCAATATCGAATAGTCTGACAGAAATGTACCTGCTTTTCAAATACCTGCGCCCTAAAGAAATGGAACGCCAGCATATTGAAAATTTTGACGGATGGGCAGCTGTTTTTGCCAGAAAAACAACTGATTTTGAATTTTCGGTCACCAATGAGATTATTGCCAAGGAGCGTTTTCGCCATTTTATTAAAGTTCCGGAACTGGCGCTTTTCTACAATGAGATAACCGATTACAAAACAGCCAAACATATTGATCTGGACAAACCTGAAATTGAAGAGCGACTTATCAATGTCAGCCCGACACCGGAACAAACCGAGTTCATTACCCAGCTCATGCAGTTTGCCAAAACAGGTAATGCGACACTTATCGGCAGGGCGCCTCTTACCTCGGAGGAAGACAAAGGCAGGATGCTTATAGCTACTAATTACGCTAAAAAAATGGCTGCCGATATGAGGCTGATAAATGAAAGATATGATGATCATCCGAATAATAAGGTCAATACATGCGCCAGAAATCTGGTTGAAATTTATCAGGCTTCCATCGAGCATAAAGGCACCCAGATTGTTTTTTCGGATATCGGGACACCCAAGCCGGATGCCTTTAATATGTATGATGCACTTAAAGAAAAATTGGTAAGGGATTTTAATATCCCTGCTCATGAGATTACCTATATACACGACTGGACCGATAAGAAGAAACCGGAGTTGTTTTCTAAAATGAATACAGGTGAGATACGTATTCTTCTGGGCAGTACAGAAAAAGCAGGTACCGGGCTTAATGTGCAAAAGCGTGTTGTGGCGATGCATCATATGGATATTCCCTGGAGACCATCAGATCTGGGACAACGCAATGGCCGAGGCAGCAGACAAGGTAATGAAGTCGCCAAACAGCATTATGGTAATAAAGTAAAGAACTTCATCTATGCCACAGAGCAATCCCTGGACAATTACAAATTCAACCTTTTGAAGAACAAACAGACTTTTATCAGTCAGATGAAAAACTGTGAACTTAATGTGAGGACTATTGATGAGGGAGCCATGGACGAGCAAAGTGGAATGAACTTTTCAGAATATATCGCAGTATTATCAGGTGATACTTCATTACTGGAAAAATCAAAATTGGAGAAAAAAGTAACGGTAATGGAAAGCCTTAAAAAAGCACATTACAAGGAAATTTCCAGAACTAAATATCAGGTTGAATACCTAATGGAGGAAAAAGGAATCACCACTAAAACACTGGACAAACTAACTTCTGATCACAGTTTTTACAAAAACAATCTGAAGTATGAACCTGATGGTTCCAAAGCAAATCCTATAGAGTTGTATGACTGCAAGACAGCAGATCCAGAAAGTATCGGCAAAGAAATTATCCTGCTCTATAAAAACTGGAAACCTCCAGAAGGAGAAAACCAGGCCAAACAAATTGGGAAGTTATATGATTTTGGACTCTATATAAAAAGAGAACGTGAAGCCTATCAAAATGATGGTTTGTACCAGTACCGTTACTCCAACAGCTTTTATGCACAACGTTTTGAAGATGGTATTAAATATACTTCCAATGGAGGAACTCCAAATGTGGACAATCCAAAATTGGCAGCCCGCCATTTTCTAAATGCCATTGATAAGGTGGAACATCTCAGGTCTAAATACCAAAAGTCCCTGAATGATATTGAAAATCAACTGCCGGAATTACAACAATTAACCACAAGAGTATTTAGTCAGGAAGATGAGCTTCAAAAAATGAAAAGCGATCTCTCTAGTCTGGAAAGGGAAATAGCCCTGAAAATTCAGGAGAACCAATTGAAAGAAGCCAATCCGCAAGAGGCTAGTCTCAGTAATGAAACAAAACTATCGGATACAACTCCGGTAATTCAACTGCCAGTAAAAAGCAGTGAAGAATCACAGGGTTTCAAAGCGGCAGAAAGCAATAGTGATAAATGGCAGGAGCGCTCTTTTTCAGAAATGAGACGCAGCAGCAGGATGAAATTTTAAAATAAAGACCATGTCAAACAGTGTGTATCAAATCAACAAAGGAATTAACCAGAGCATCGAGTTTAAAGGGTTAAAAGCGCAGTATATCTGGTATTTGGGTGGTGGTGTCATTGTGCTTATGATACTGTTTGCCATTATGTACATAGCCGGCTTACCCTCTTTAATCTGTATCGGAATTATTGGTGTTTCAGGAACATTGTGGGTTTTGAAAATATATAAAATGAGCCACCAATACGGTCAATATGGAATGATGAAAGCTTTAGCGAAACGACAGATTCCTAAAGCTGTGAAATCGCAAAGCAGAAAAATTTTTATGATGACCAAATAGAATTTGCTCAGCATTAGCTGAGCGGTAAAAAAAAGGATGATGGAAAAGATGATAGATGATATTTTACCAATTATGGATGTGCAGCACGATTGCATCCTGTCCAAACAAGGAGATGTGACAGTAGTGTTTAAAGCAGAACTGCCCGAGATATTTACCCTGTCGGATCAGGAATACGAAGCATTTCATCAGGCGTGGCTTAAAGCGATAAAACTGCTTCCGAAATTTAGCGTATTCCATAAGCAGGACTGGTTTATAGACAGCAAGTTTGAACCCGATTTCAAAAGCGAAGATTCGAGTTTTCTTACCCGAAGCAGTGAACGCTTTTTTAATGAACGTCCCTTTCTGGATCATTCCTGTTACATTTTTTTAACCAAAAAACCGGCAGGCAGAAAAACATCCAGTTCCCTGTTTTCAAATTTACTTAGAAGTTCAATAGTTCCCGAAGAAACATTAAAAGCACAGCTACGTCAGGAATTTATTGACAGTACCGGACAATTCAGACGCATACTGGAAGACAGTGGTTTTGTCAAATTGACCCGCCTTGGTAATGATGAACTTAAAAGCCATAGCAGAAAGATCGGTATTATTGAACAATATTGTTTTTTGTCTGAAAAACAAAACTCATTTATTTTTAAAGATATCTCTTTTGATGATGGTCTTCAGGTAGGAGACAAACATTGCCAGATTTATACGTTGGGGGATGCCGCTGATCTGCCTGCCTTATGTGGTTCGAGAATTAATTATGACCGCTATTCCACAGATAAGACCAAATTCAGTATCGGATTTGCTTCGACTCTGGGGCAATTACTTTCCTGTAACCACATTTATAATCAATATATTTTCATAGAGGATTTCCAGAAAACGTTGCAAAAACTTGAAAGTAAAAGACTGCGACTGCAATCCTTATCAGCCTACAGTAGGGAGAACCTGATTGCGCGAGATGCTACAAATGATTTTCTTAACGAGGCTATCAGCCAGCAGCGACTGCCTGTAAAAGCACATTTTAATGTGCTGATCTGGACAGATAATAAAGAAGAGCTCAAAGACCTGAAGAATAAAGTTTCTTCAGCACTGGCTCAGATGGATGCAGCTGCTAAACAAGAAACAGTGGGTGGCGCACAAATATTTTGGGCAGGAATTCCCGGGAATTCCGCAGATTTCCCAATGAATGACACCTTTGATACGTTTGCGGAACAAGCTGCCTGTTTTCTGAATCTGGAAACAGGTTACCGCTCTTCACTGAGTCCAACTGGAATTCGATTAGGAGATCGATTGACTGGAAAACCGGTTCATGTAGACATTAGCGACGAACCAGTAAAAATGGGGATTTGTACCAATCGGAATAAGTTCATACTAGGGCCTTCAGGAAGCGGTAAATCATTTTTTACCAACCATATGGTTAGAAGTTACTATGAGCAAGGAACCCACGTTGTACTTGTTGATGTTGGACACAGCTACAAAGGGCTTTGTGATATGGTAAAGGGCTACTACTTTACCTACGATGAAAAGAACCCTATTAGGTTTAATCCCTTTTATATCAACGAAGGTGATTCTCTGGATACCGAGAAAAAAGAAAGTATTAAAACACTCTTATTGGCACTCTGGAAAAAAGACAATGAAACTTTCAATCGAAGTGAATATGTAGCACTGTCCAATGCACTGCAATTGTACTATGAAAAGTTAGATAGCAATTCCGATTTATTTCCATGTTTTGACAGTTTTTATGAATTTCTGAAAAATGAGTTTGTATCCATATTGGAAGGTGACAAGGTAAAGGAAAAGGATTTTGATGTAAACAATTTTCTGTATGTACTGCGTCCTTACTACAAGGGAGGTGAATTCGATTACCTGCTCAATGCTACCGAGAATCTGGATCTGTTAAAAGAACGATTTATTGTTTTTGAACTCGATAATATCAAAGACCATCCGATACTCTTTCCCGTGGTGACCATCATTATCATGGAAGTCTTTATCAGTAAAATGCGCAAGCTCAAAGGGGTTCGTAAAATGATCCTGATTGAAGAAGCCTGGAAAGCTATTGCCAAGGAAGGAATGGCAGAATATATTCGGTATTTATTCAAGACTGTTCGTAAATTCTTTGGGGAAGCCATTGTAGTGACTCAGGAAGTAGAAGATATTATATCCTCTCCGGTCGTTAAACAGGCTATTATCAATAACAGTGACTGCAAAATACTACTGGACCAAAGTAAGTATCAAAATAAGTTCGAACAGATTCAGGAACTGCTTGGGCTTACCGAAAAAGAAAAGGCACTCGTACTATCGGTAAACAAAGCCAATGATCCTGATAAGAAATACAAAGAAGTGTTTATCTCCCTTGGAGGTATGCAGTCTAAAGTATACCGCACCGAGGTATCCCTTGAGGAGTATTATGCCTACACAACTGAAGAAACTGAAAAAGTAAAAGTACAGGCGTATGCTAAGAAATTTGATGGAGACATCAGAAAAGGCATTGCGGCACTTGCTAATGACTTAAGAGCATAAAAATTAAGAAAACTAAACAACAATAATATGAAAGCAAAAATTAAAATCACGATTTGCCTGTTGTGCTTTTTACTGATCAGCACTCCGGCAAGATCGGCAACGGTTGCAGCAATACCGATTTTAGAAATCGTAAAAGCGGTTGCCAAAAAAGTAATTAAGGCTATTGACCTAAGGATCCAAAAACTGCAGAACAAAACGATCTGGTTGCAGAATGCGCAGAAAAAAATAGAGAATATACTCTCCAAACTAAAGTTGGATGAGATTTCAGATTGGACTGAGAAACAAAAAGAACTCTATAAGAATTACTATGAGGAACTGGCAAAAGTCAAATCTATCATTACCTATTACCAACGTATCAAAGATATCAGTGCAAAGCAGGTTCGTTTGGTAGATGAATATGAAAGAGCCTGGAACCTGTTCCAAAAAGATGCTCATTTTAAGGCCAGTGAACTCGATTATATGCAAAGTGTGTATTCCGGAATATTAAATGAAAGCCTGAAAAACATCGATCAGATTTTCCTTGTATTGGATTCTTTTACAACACAGATGAGTGATGCCAAAAGACTGGAGATTATAAATGCTGCTGCAGATCAGATAGATGCTAATTATGATGACCTGACACTCTTCAACAGACAAAATATACTACTGAGCCTTCAAAGAGCCAAAACAGAGCATGATGTCAAATCCGTTAAACAATTTTACGGAATTCCGTAAACAACAAATAAAATCATGAAAAAAATATTCTTACTGGTGCTTTTTACTGCACTGACCACAGGGAATCTTCAGGCACAGGCAAAACAGCAAAGGATGCTTTTAGAGCAAATAGCAGCCCTGCAAGTCTATATCGGATATGCTCAAAAAGGCTATTCAGCAGTCAAAAAAGGACTCAATACCATAGGAGATTTCAAACGTGGAGAATTTAATCTTCATACTGATTACCTGAATTCCCTTAAGACAGTCAACCCCAAAATAATAAAGTATGCTCGGGTAACAGAAATTATAGGACTCCAGATAAAAATTATGAAAAGTTACAAAAGCTTTTATCTGCAAATCCGGCAGGATGATTTGTTTCATGGAAATGAAGTCGATTATATCAGAAGGGTCTTTGAAAGGTTAATCAAAAATTGTGATACCAATCTGGATGAGCTTCTAACAATCGTTACGGACGGAAAGTTAGAAATGAAAGATGATGAGAGAATGAAACGCATTGATATGATTTACCAGAATATGCTGGATAACTACGCTTTTTCTGAGAGCTTCAGTAATGAAACTAAAATCCTGGCTGTATCAAAAGCTGCCGAATTAAAAGAAGCAAAAAACAGCCGTGTCCTAAACGGTATTAATACTGATTTGCCATGAAAAAATTATTGATTATAGGAATTGTGTTTATCGGACTCATATTTCCATCCCAGATAACCGCTCAAAAACAGGAAATCCAGCAATTGATTTTGAACATAGAGAAATTGGCCCAGTTCAAACAGATTTTAAAGGATATGAAAAAGGGCTATGAAATACTAAGTGGAGGCTATAATACTGTAAAAGATTTGTCTGAAGGAAATTTCAACCTTCATGAAACATTTCTTGATGCGCTCATGCAGGTTAGCCCCACAGTTAAGAATTACAGGCGTATTGGTGACATTGTGAATTATCAGGTGCTGCTGGTAAAAGAATACAAGTCCGCTTTTAGCCGCTTTAGGGACAGTAAAAATTTTAATGCTGAAGAAATTGCCTATTTCGAAAGGGTGTACGATAATCTGTTTAAACAAAGTCTTAGAAATCTTGATGAACTCACATCGGTGATTACCGCAAATAAAATGCGAATGTCCGATGATGAAAGGCTAGCTGCTATTGACAAAATATATGCAGATATGCAGGACAAACTTTTGTTTCTGAGAAACTTCAACAATAATACTGCTGTACTGACTTTACAACGTGCAAAAGAGCGCAATGATACCCGCGCAATGCGTACTATTTATAAGTTAAATAACTAAATATCCACTGTTATGATAAAGATAAATAAGCAAATAATACTTGTTCTTCTTGCAATGATATTGCCATTTACGATCCAGGCACAAGGAATTGCAGACGACATGAACGGTCTGCATAGTGTACTGGAACAATTGTATGATGAAATGATGCCATTATGCAGTAATCTGATTGGGGTTGGACAGGGACTTGCCGGTTTTGCCGCTATGTGGTATATCGCCTCAAGAGTCTGGAGACATATTGCCAGTGCTGAACCCATAGATTTCTATCCGCTCTTTCGTCCTTTTGTTATCGGATTTTGCATTATGATTTTTCCCTCAGTCCTCTATATGATTAATGGTGTCATGAAACCTACTGTTACAGCAACTGCTGCAATGGTGGAAGGATCGAACAAAGCGATTGAAAGACTGCTTAAAGAAAAAGAAGAAGCGCTCAAAGAAACAGATCCCTGGAAAATGTATGTGGGATCTACAGGAAGCGGAGATCAGGATAAATGGTACCGATATACCCATGATGATGCAGATCCAAGTGGGCAGGGCATGCTGGATGGTATTGGAAATGATATCAAATTTGCCATGAGCAAGGCCTCTTATAATTTCCGCAATTCAGTAAAAGAATGGATGAGCGAGGTACTGCGTGTATTATTTGAAGCTGCTTCCCTGTGCATCGATACACTGCGGACTTTTCAATTGGTGGTACTTTCTATTTTAGGTCCAATCGTTTTTGGCATTTCGGTCTTCGATGGTTTTCAACACACCCTTACCGTCTGGCTGGCACGTTACATCAATATCTATCTGTGGCTTCCCGTGGCTAACATATTTGGAAGCATCATCGGAAAAATTCAGGAGAATATGCTAAAGATTGATATTGCGCAAGCAGGAGAATATGGAGAGACTTTCTTTAGCAGGACTGATGTTGCCTATTTGGTCTTTATGATTATTGGAATTATAGGTTATTTCACTGTCCCTTCTGTTGCCAATTACATTGTTCATGCCGGAGGTGGCGGTGCACTCGGACAAAAAGTGACCAGTATGTTTAGTAATTCTACAACTTCCATTGTCAATACTACATCTCAAGGGACAACAATGGTAGCGGATGCTATGGGGAATGCTGCCGGTCGTATGTATCAAAGCATGTCAGATTCCGGAAATTCTGCGCCTTACTTCAAGGACAAGGATAATTATATGGCTGATAAATTAAAAGGTAAATCTTAACCCTAAATTCAAAGTTTATGTTTAGCAAAATGAAAAATATTGACACTGCCTTTCGGCATGTTCGTGGTTTTACCCTGCTGGTCATTATAGGATGTATCCTGATTAGCTGCTTTTCACTTTATAAAAGTTTTGCGCTTGTATCTCAAATGCAGAACAAGGTTTATATACTGGCTAACGGAAAGGCGCTGGAAGCCTATGCTTCGGACCGAAAAGACAATATACCTGTAGAGGCAAGGGATCATGTAAAAACGTTTCATAAGCTGTTTTTTACGCTTGACCCGGATGATAAAGTCATTAAAAGCAATGTAACAAAAGCTCTTTATCTGGCGGATGACAGTGCCAAAAGGGTTTATGATGATTTAAAGGAAAACGGTTACTACTCCGGTATCATATCAGGGAACGTCAGCCAAACGATACAGATTGACAGTGTGACTATTGATCTTAACAACTATCCGTATGGATTCCGATGTTATGCTACTCAAAATATCATTCGCACCACCAGCATTGCACATCGGAACCTTATCACTGAAGGTAACCTTCGTAACGTATCGAGAAGCGATAACAATCCACATGGCTTTTTAATCGAGCGTTGGAATACTATTGAGAATAGGGACATAAGTACCGAAAATAGAAAATAATAAATCTGCCATCATGAAATTCACTTTTAAAAGAAACAGCGAAAAAAACAATGTTATGGAAAGGGCTAAAAATAATCTATGGCAAAAGTTTGAACAGGCTAATCTGCGATTACAGTATAAATGCGCCCATTGGCTCGAACTTAAAACGGCTCATTTTTCAAGTCTTAACTGGATTGTGATTCTATTCGCCTTTATAGTGTTTACAGGAGGTTGCAGTATTTACCTAATTGTGAATAGCTTTTCAAATAATAAATCTAGAAATATAACAATAGCTCCGATTACCAAACCAACCAATCATATACCATTAAAAGAAAAGCCTCTTGAACTCAATGCGATTATTAGTAAAACAGAATTTGAAAAAATCACAAGTTTTAGGAAATATATGGATAGTCTGGGGCGAAGTCCCACAGGCAAAAAAACTCATGACAGCATTGTATTAAATCGTCCCGGACTTCTGGACAGTTTAACAATAATAGAAAATTATTATTACTCACATCTTAAAAATTAATATCATGGAACAAAACACAAAATCATTAAAGACCTTAAAGCATCGTAAGATGCTCTTGGTACTGCCAATATTAGCTTTGCCATTTCTAACGGCCATATTTTGGGCATTGGGCGGTGGAAAAATGGATGCTGCCAATTCAGCAGCAGCACAGCAAAAAGGTTTTAATCTAAAACTTCCCAATGCGAACCTGAAAGAAGGACTTCCGCTCGATAAAATGAACTATTACGATCTGGCTGCTCTTGATTCAGCAAAGCTTGATGAACTTATCAAAAAAGATCCAAACTATTTAAGCCAATCCTTTCAGATTGATTCCACTGAGGACAGCAGTGCTGTTACTCAAAGAAAAGAACAACATGGTTTAAATAAATCTGTTTATCGCGATCCAAACGAAGAAAAAGTGCATCAAAAATTGGAAGCATTGCAAAAAGCAATCAATACGCCAGTATCAGTCCCAGAGCAAAACAGTAAATATGCTAGATATACAAAATCAAATGAACCCTCAATACATTCCAATGATGTGGACAGGCTGGAACAAATGATGCAATCCATGAATAAAGAGCAGGAAAGTCAGGATCCGGAACTGCAGCAACTCGGTGGAATGCTGGAGAGTATTTTGGATATCCAACATCCAAACAGAGTACAGGAAAAATTAAAAAAAGCTTCCGAGGCTCAGCGTGGACAAGTCTTTGCTATTTCCACCAAAGCGTATGAAGATCCTATTTCTTTTTTACAAAACAAGGCATTGAACATTTCTGAGTACAAACAGAATGGTTTTTACTCTTTAGACGAATTTGAAAATGATGATTTAATGCAGAATGCTATAGAAGTCATTATTCATGAAACACAAACAATTGTAAATGGCTCCACAGTTAAGTTCCGACTCATGAATGACATTTTCATAAACGGTATTAAAGTTCCAAAAGACAATTTTTTGTTTGGAGTGGCTTCCTTAAAAGGAGAACGATTAACAATCAATATTAGTAGTATTAGATACAACAACTCTTTATTCCCAGTAGATTTGTCTGTTTATGATATGGACGGACTTGCTGGTATATATATTCCGGGAGCCATTAATCGTGATGTTGCCAAAGCTTCGGCTGATCGCTCCATGCAAACTTTAGGAGTTGCATCACTAGACGATTCCTGGGGAGCTCAAGCAGCGGGAGCGGGAATTGAAGCTGCAAAAAGTCTTCTAAGCAAAAAAGTAAAACTGGTTAAAGTAGTTGTAAAAGCAGGTTATAAGGTGCTCTTGCGTGATGAAAAACAGAAACAAAAAGATTCCAATTAAAAACTAAAAAAAAGATACAGATGAAAAATTTAAAACTATTGATGATGGTTTATCTATTATTTATGACCATCGGTGTATTGGCACAGCAAACAGCTAAAAAACATTTATCCCAAACAGAATCCGACTCCTTAATGATAGCCTATTCAAAAACGACCAATATTGTATTTCCTTTTGCCATAAAAAGTGTCGACAAAGGAAGTCCCGACATATTGGTACAAAAAGCAAAAGGTCTTGAAAACATCCTTCAGGTTAAGGCTGCCCAAAAGGGATTTTTCCAGACCAATCTCACGGTAGTAACTGCAGATGGTAAACTCTACTCTTTCGTGTTGGACTATAATGAAGAGTTTCCACAGCTGAATCTTACACTGAATAAAACTAAGCCGGATGGACAGGAAATTTATTTTTCAGATGAAATTATTAATGATCAGGATATTGAGGAATATTCAAAGTTAGCCTTATACGACAAAAAAAAGCTGCGAGGTCAAAGGGAAAATAAATATGATATTGATTTTAGGCTCAACGGAATTTTTATTCGTGACGAAGTAATGTATTACAGGATAAAAGTAACCAACAATTCTAAAATCAATTATGAGATCGATCAGCTCCGCTTTTTTATTCGCGACACTAAAAAAATAAAACGTACTGCTTCACAGGAAATCGAAATTACACCAATTTATATCCTGAATGATGTTGATAAAATTGAAGCTGAAGCAGAAAATATCTTTGTATTTGCGCTGCCAAAATTTACAATTCCGGAAAAAAAATATTTAACCATACAGCTAATGGAGAAAAATGGCGGCAGACATTTAGAAGAACATGTCAAGAATACAAAATTGATACAGGTTACTGTACTTCCAAAATTATAAACTATTTAATAATTAAAAAATTGAAATCATGAACGAGAAAAATTTTGAATACTTAAGAGATCAGATTAAGTATACTGGATTCGGTGAAGCACTGGAATCTCAATTAAAAGAAAAAATGCAGAAGGAAGAGCCTAATTTTACTTTGACGCATAATGCGCAATACGGTAATGATACCGCTACAGCGACGTTAAATTTTAAAAAATCCGATCAAAGCGACATTTTCTTTTTTAATTCTTATAAAGTCGAATTGCAAAAAGAAAATTCTAAAGAAACCTTGGAACAAACCTTTTATATCAATAAAGGCAGCAACATAACAATGAAGGAAGCTTACAATCTTATGGAAGGCAGATCGGTAAATAAAGATCTCACCAGTAAAGAGGGGGAAGTTTATAATTCTTGGGTTCAAATGGACTTCAAACAATCCGAATCTAATGGAAACTTTAAACTAAACCATTACCATCAAAATTATGGTTATGATTTAGAAGCAGCACTGTCCAAACATCCTATTAAAGAACTGGAAACCCCAAAATACAAAGAAGACTTGATAAATTCTTTGAAAAAAGGAAATCTGCAGAGCGCTACTTTTTTAAAAGAAGGTAATGAGATCAAGCAGTATATTGAAGCCAGCCCGCAATTCAAAACAATTAATATCTATGATAATAATATGAAAAGGATTGACAATCGTAAAGCTCAGGAAGAAAAACAATCCGAAAGCCAGCAGACCTCAGAAAAGCAGAGCAGCAAAAAACAAAACCAAACTGCCGATGATGATGGACCTGAAATACCAAAGGAAGCTAAGAAAAAAAGGAAAAGCCAATCCATGTAATCGATGAACGAACAACTTCCCGTTAACAGAGTAGAGGTGGAATTAAATCAGTGGCGCTCCAGGGAAGAGCGTTTTAGTAAACTGTTTAATTTCAGTCTTTCGGGCAATAGGTCACTGATTAAAGAAAAGCTGCATCATTACGAGCGTATTGGAACAAAGTATAAGCGAACTAAAAATATTGAGGAACGTTTTGCTTTGCAGATGCTCAAGCAGGAAAAGAACAAGATTCTAAAACAACTTTATCCTAATTTATTAGTACGACTTGTCCGTAAACTGATCATTGCACCACTCATAGACCAAATTGCTGTTCGGAAAGATGCAAAAGAGGAAGAAAAAAATAACCAATCGCTGTACGATCAGGTGCAGCGTATTGGTTTTAAAGATTTGTCAAATCAAATTGAGCATCAAATCAAACAAGGTCAAGAGCAATTTACTGTTCCGGTTTCCTATTACGTCAACGAAAAAGAACGACTGGATCACGAGTTGTCTTTTGTAAAAGACCAGAGTGGACAGTATCAATTTGAAGCATATAAAACCACTTTGCAAAATGAATCAAAGCCTGATGAAGAGAGAAGCCATTATTTTAAAGTACAACAAGGAAATTCTATTGATACAACACAGGCATATAATTTATTAGCTGGACGTTCCATTCAGAAGGAAAAATCCTGGATCCAACTAGATCTTAATGATAAAGACGCAAGTGGCAATCACCGCATCAAAGAATTTCATTCCGGGTATGGTTATGATCTTGAAAAAGCCTTACAGCAACTTCCTTTAAAGGAATTATCAAATAAAACTCAAGCCGATAAATTAAAGGATGATTTAAAACAAGGAAATCGTTTGCTTGTAACCTTGATTAAAAATGGAAATGAACATCGGTTTTATATTGAAGCTAATCCTCAGTTTAAATCAGTAAACATTTATGACGAGCACTCAAGAAAAATTACGCTATCAACTGCATTGGGGAATAAAACAATGGAAACAGTAAAACAGCAGCAAAAGACAAATGAAAGTCAACAGGTGAATCATTCCACAAGAAATGGTATGCGTGTAAGCTGATAATCTAGGAAATAATGAAAACACTAAAACCTTTATCTGATTTCTTTAATGCAATAGAAAAAGATTACCGTATTAGTATCACTCATATTGGTATATATGCGGCATTGCTTCAATTTAGGACCGAAAAGGGTTTTGTTAATCCTATTGAGGTCTATAGGTATGAAATCATGAAGTTAGCCAAGATAACCGGGCCTGTAACCTACCATAAATGCATGCGTGAGCTAAACGAGTATGGTTACATTAGCTATCTGCCAAAACGCAATAGAAACCAGCGGAGTACAATTTATTTTCCTATATGAGTAATTGAAATCAATTTTAATTAATTAGTAAAGCCCGGTTGCGGGCTTTTGCTGTCAATAGAAGGAGGTGTATGATGAGAGAGGAAGAGATTGCTAGAATAACACCACACAGAGCTATGGAATTATTGAGAAAGGATGGTATTGATGTAGATGCTGATCAAGCAAAAATTATCTTGGATTTTTTCTACGAAATGGCTGAAATAGTGGTTGATACATATTTAGATGAACAAAAATTACGTAAATTTACACTCACACAAAAGCGTGAAAGCAAGTTTAAACAATCAATATTAAAATCATGAAAATTGCAGATTTATATATCCGTGTAAGTACAGATGAACAGGCAGATAAAGGATATTCGCAAAGGGATCAGGAAGAACGTTTACGTAAATATTGTGAACTGAATTCCTTTCAGGTTCGAAAAGTGATTATTGAAGATCATTCTGCTAAAACTTTTAACCGTCCATCATGGAAAAAGCTATTATCAGAGCTTAGAACACGAAGAGGACATTCTGATTTGGTACTCTTTACCAAATGGGATAGGTTTAGTCGTAATGCAGGAGATGCCTATCAGATGATAAGTACATTACGCAGATTAGGTGTTGAGCCACAAGCAGTTGAGCAGCCTTTAGATCTTACAATTCCAGAAAACAAAATGATGCTTGCTTTTTATCTTGCAGCTCCTGAAGTTGAGAATGATCGTAGAGCACTAAATGTTTTACATGGTATGCGTCGGGCCAAGAAAGAAGGTCGTGTTATGGGGATTGCTCCAATAGGTTACAGTAATAAAATTAGTGAGGATGGTAAAAAATATATCGCAATTAAAGAAAGTGAAGCAAGTATTATGCGATGGGTTTTTAAAGAATTGGCGAAAGGAAAAATAAATACACAAGAAATCTGGGGATTAGCAATTGATAAAGGACTCAAATGCAGTAAGAATGCTTTTTGGGGTTCCGTACGTAACCCTGTGTATTGTGGAAAAGTATTCGTGCCAAAATATAAAGAAGAAGAAAGTCAATTAGTAAAAGGACAGCACGAGCCACTAATTTCTGAATCATTGTTTTATGATGTTCAGGATGTACTTGATAGTCGTAAAAAAAAGAGAAGAACTACTGTAACGGTAGATCCTGCATTACTATTGCGTGGGCATTTGATATGTCCCAAGTGTGGTAGACTGCTTACAGGCAGCGCATCTAAAGGACGTAATCAACATTATCACTACTATCACTGCAGATTAGGCTGTACGTTCCGTGAAAAGGCTCCAGAGGTAAATGCGATTGTTGCAGATGAAATAAGAAAATATGTAAGACCACTGCCTTTTTTAGAATTATATAAAGAAGTAATAGTATCCGTATTTAAAAATAAAACAAAACATGAACGCAGTGATGTTAATAGATTAAAAGAAGAACTAGAACAGGCTAATGAAAGATTGACGAAAGCGAGAAATTTACTTATTGCAGGAGATTTAGACCCTAATGATTATCGTATAATAAAAATAGAGACTGAGGAAAAAATAAACAGGCTTGAAGCAAAACTAACCACTGGAATTAAAGGAACAGCAAACGTTGAACCCTTGCTGGATAAGGCTATTAGTCATATTTCTCAACTGGCAACATTATACGAGGAAGGTACAACCGCAAGAAAAAGAAAGATAATTGGTTCGATTTTTCCTGAAAAGCTCACTTTTGACGGAATAGAGTGTCGAACCACAAGAATCAATGAAGCACTTAGGGTTATGCTCTTATTTTACAATGGTTTAGATAGTAAAAAAAAAAGGACAAATCAGCTGTTTTCTGATTTGTCCCAAGATGTGACCACGGTGGGATTTGAACCCACACGCCCTTACGAGCACCACCCCCTCAAGATGGCAAGTCTACCGTTTCTCCACGTGGCCAAAAAATAAAAAAGGTCAAGTAAATGAATACTCGACCTTTTGTGACCCGACTGGGGCTCGAACCCAGGACCCCATCATTAAAAGTGATGTGCTCTACCAACTGAGCTATCGAGTCATGCTATCAAGAAAAGTATTTTGTAAATCACAAATTTTGTGACCCGACTGGGGCTCGAACCCAGGACCCCATCATTAAAAGTGATGTGCTCTACCAACTGAGCTATCGAGTCAAATTCTTTCCTTGAATGCGGGTGCAAATATAAGGAGTTATTTTTGATATTTGCAAGCTTATTTATTATAAATTTGTCTTTTTTTACTCAAAATTTACAACACCTTAATTTTTAGGTTCTTATTAAAATGAAAAAAATTATATTATTAGGATATATGGGCTGTGGAAAGTCAACAATTGCCCAAAACTTGTCAAAAATTACAAATATTCCGTTTCTGGATTTAGATAAATGCATCGAAAATAAAGCAAATTTATCGATAAATGAGATTTTCGAGCAATTTGGAGAGATCCATTTTAGAAAATTAGAACACGAAATATTCGTAGAATTACTTCAGTCTTCAGAAAACAGCATAATAGGTTTAGGAGGAGGGACACCTTGTTACGCCAATAATCATGAATTATTGAAAAGCGATGATGTTACTTCGGTTTATTTAAAAGCTTCAATAGATACTTTATACGAGAGATTAGTTCATAACAAAAGCAAGCGCCCGTTAATCGCTAATATGAATGAAGAGGAAATGAGAGAATTTATCGCAAAGCATTTGTTCGATAGAAGTTATTATTACAACCATGCGCAACATAAAGTTACAGTTGATAATAAAACTATCGAAGAAACGGTTCAGGATATTTTAGAAATCTTAGCTTAAAAAAGCATAATTATCACCATTGTCATCAAAAACAACCTGAACATGCTCTAATAAAGAAGTTGATAGGGAGATTCCTTTAAAATCTGCCTTTACAGGATATTTTTTATGATTTCTGTCTACAAGTACTGCTGTTTTGAATTTCTTTAACGGAACATCTAAGAAATGACGAACAGCATAGATCAGAGTGGTGCCTGAATTTAATACATCATCAACAAGTACTAATCCTTTGTTTTTATATTCTTCTTTACTTAATGAAGTGTGTATTGGTAATTGTGGATTTTGTTTGTCGACTTTGACTTCGCAAATGGAAACTTTTAATGTCGAAATAGTCGTTAATGCCAAAGCAAGTTTTTGAGCAAAAATAAATCCGTTAGCGGCGATTCCGGCAATTACAATTTCTTCCTCATCGACAAAAGTCTCGTATATTTGATAGGCGATACGTTTTATTTTGTGTTCTATTTCCTGATTCGTTAAGATGATGTTTTTGCTCATGATTTATTTTTTTTGCTAAAGTACAAATTTAGGTTATGAAATTCCAATATATGAAATCCCAAATTCCAATGTGGAGGTTTTGATTTTAGATCTTTTTTGGAATTTGGAAATTTATCATTGAGATTCTATTATTTAGTTATTGTTGTGGATTTAAAAATTGGAATTTAATTTTCTTCGTCCTCATCAATAATATCATTGCCGTATTCGTCAATATCTCTTCTGTCTTTTTTGGTAGGTCTTCCGGTTCCTGTTTTGCGATAATGCTCTTTGGATAGTTTTAATAATTCTAAATGCGCATAAGCTTCAGCCGGAGTTTCATTTTTTCGATACATATCAACAAGTTTTGCGCCAACACGACTTTCAGGTATGTCTAGCACAGTGATAATTTGTGTGATCTGATCTTTTCTGAAGGTAATTTTATCAGTGGGAAAAACCTCTTTTGATGGTTTTGCAACTTGCCCATTTACAGTTATATGGTTTTTTTTGCATGCTTCGGTCACCATGTTTCTGGTTTTATAATAACGCACGCACCACAGGTATTTGTCTATTCTCATAATTTTTCTAAAATCAACGTTAAAATCTTTACAAAAATAAATCAATATTGTATCTTGCGCACCTAAAAAATTAACAATAATGAATAAATTTAAATATTATTTTATTTTATTGCTTGCAGGTATTTCTTTGGTTTCTTGTAATAAAAGTGATGATAATGATGTGGTGACCGTTCCTTTGAGAGATTATGCGGAGCAATATAAAGCAGATAATGATTCTATTATTAAATATTTAAAGACTAATTATATCACTGTGACGAATAATCCGGGAACTCCACAGGATCAGGACGTGGTGATAAAAAAAATAGTTGCTGGCGACGGAAATGTTTCTATCTGGGATCAGACAACTTATCCTTTAGAAACAAGAGATGTTTATAGTAATGATGTGGCTTATAAGGTTTATTATTTGACTTTAAGGAAAGGATTGGGTCAATCGCCAACGAATACTGATAAAGTAGTTACCTCTTATTCAGGTAATTTGTTAGATAATACAGTTTTTGAGACCTCTTATGGATATGCAACGAACTGGTTTTTGTTTCCGTATGGTGCTGATACGGCAACGGATAAAGTAACACGAGTAGAAGGCTGGTCAGAGATTTTTCCTAAATTTAAAACTGGTACTTCTAAGACCGATCCTAATAGTGGTGTAATCACTTATAGCGATTTTGGCGCAGGAGTTATGTTTTTGCCTTCAGGGTTAGCTTATTATGCTGGTGGGAGCGGCAGTGTTCCGGCTTATACTCCTGTAGTTTTTAGTTTTAAGTTGTTTGATCTTCAGAGAATGGATAACGAGTTTACAGTTTCCTCTACTACCGGTCAAGTAGTTTTTCTTGGTGATGGTGTTCCTGATTATTTAGAAGATAGTAACGGTGATGGATATCTTTACGATTTTAGAGATACAAAGAAATATCCAAATCCACCGGCTAATTTAGTTGATGATACAGATGGAGATGGTATTCCTGACTTTTTAGATTTTGATGATGACGGAGATGGTTTTACAACCAGATTTGAGCTTACGAAACCTGCTGATCAGGTGGGTATTATTGGCGGTGTAAATTATGGAGCAAGATTTTATTATCCATGGGATCCTATTGTGGATAATCCATTAACTCCAAATGTAGATGAAACTGAGCCAAGAGGAATTCCAAGAAGACCAACAGGGGCACTTGCAGATCCTGGTAAGCCTGAATCTTCAACTAATGTAAAGGCATATTTACCTGAAGATTATACTGCTAATCCAAGATTGAGAATACATCTGGATAAAACGTATCCTATAAAACAGAATTAATTTTATTTAAAATATAATAGCCCTGAAAGTGATTTCGGGGCTGTTTTTTTTTGCTCAGTTATATAAGATAAAAGCAGGATATGTTTATTTTTTATGAGGTAGTATTGAGTGAGTTAAATAGTTTTGGATACAAAAAAGAAGCCTCGAAAATTACTTTTCGAGGCTTCTTTATATAAGTAAGAAAATCTAAAAATTATTTTCTTTTGATTACTCTTTCTACAGCTTCAACAATCGCCTGATTGTTTAATTTGTATTTCTCCATTAATTGCTCTGGAGTTCCGGATTCGCCAAAACTATCGTTTACGGCAACAAACTCTTGTGGAGCAGGAGTGTTTAAAGCTAGTACTCTTGAAACACTTTCTCCAAGGCCTCCAAGAATGTTGTGCTCTTCTGCAGTTACAACACATTTTGTTTTAGCCAATGATTTTAGAATTGCTTCTTCGTCTAATGGTTTAATCGTGTGAATGTTGATTACTTCGGCAGAAATACCTTTTGCTTCTAATGCTTCAGCAGCAATAAGCGCTTCCCAAACTAAGTGTCCTGTCGCTACAATCGTAACATCAGTTCCTTCGTTTAATAAGATTGCTTTTCCAATTACGAAAGGTTCATCAGCTGGCATGAAATTAGGAACAACCGGACGTCCAAAACGTAAATAAGCCGGACCGTGATGATCTGCTAGTGCTAATGTAGCTGCTTTAGTCTGGTTGTAATCGCAAGTATTGATTACAGTCATTCCAGGCAACATTTTCATTAGTCCGATATCTTCAAGGATTTGGTGAGTTGCTCCGTCTTCTCCTAGTGTTAAACCGGCGTGAGAAGCACAGATTTTTACGTTTTTATCAGAATAAGCAACAGATTGACGAATTTGATCGTAAACTCTTCCTGTAGAGAAGTTAGCGAAAGTTCCTGTAAAAGGAATTTTTCCTCCAATTGTCAGACCGGCAGCGATACCAATCATATTGGCTTCTGCAATACCAATTTGGAAAAAACGCTCAGGATGATTTTTCTTGAAATCATCAAATTTCAATGATCCAATTAAATCAGCACAAAGTGCTACAACTTTTTCGTTTTTTTGACCTAGTTCAGTCATTCCTGCTCCAAAACCAGAACGGGTATCTTTACTTCCTGTATTTGTATATTTTTTCATTTTGTTTTTTTTGCTGTACGCAATAGGCTGTAGGCAATAGGCATAAAGCTTACTGCTTAAGGCTTAAAGCTTTTTTTAATAATCGATTTGATCTGCAGAATAGTTTTGAGCCAAAGCACTTGCCAATTGATCATTGTTAGGTGCTTTACCATGCCACGCATGAGTGTGCATCATAAAATCAACTCCGTTACCCATTTCAGTATGTAGTAAAATACAAACTGGTTTTCCTTTTCCTGTTCTTGATTTAGCATCAGTCAGACCTGCGATAATAGCATCGATGTTGTTTCCTTCTTTAATTTCAAGAACGTCCCAGTCAAAAGCTTCAAATTTAGCACGGATACTTCCCATTGCTAAAACTTCGTCAGTAGTACCGTCAATTTGTTTTCCGTTAACGTCGATAGTTGCAATTAGATTGTCTACTTTTTTAGCAGAAGCATACATGATTGCTTCCCAGTTTTGACCTTCTTGTAATTCGCCGTCACCATGTAAAGTGTAAATTAAATGATTGTCCCCATTTAATTTTTTAGCTTGAGCAGCTCCAATTCCTACAGATAAACCTTGTCCTAATGAGCCAGAAGCTATACGAACTCCAGGTAAACCTTCATGAGTGGTTGGATGTCCTTGTAAACGTGAGTTTAATAATCTGAAAGTTGCAAGTTCTGAAACAGGGAAATAACCGCTACGTGCTAATACGCTATAAAATACAGGAGAAATGTGGCCATTAGAAAGGAAAAAGATGTCTTCTCCAATTCCGTCCATATCAAAACCTTCTTTACGCTCCATAATGTTTTGGTACAGAGTTACCAAAAATTCAGTACAACCTAGTGAACCACCTGGGTGACCTGAGTTGACAGCATGTACCATTCGAAGAATATCTCTTCTTACTTGGATAGTTAAATCGCTTAATTGTTGTGTGTTAGGCTTCATTTTATGTGTAAAAGTTAAACTGGTGCAAAAGTAATTTTTATTTTGCGGGCTGACAAATGATTTTTCGCTTTAGTTTGTTGTAATTGTTAAATTATAGCCCTTTTTTTCGTAGATGTTAAAAATAACTCTCGAATATTTTTGTTTTTTCGAATGAGAGAGTAGAATTGCTTTGTCTTTTATTGAAAAAGCATAAAAAAAGTCCCGAAAATTGGGACTTGTGAATTTATTCAATTTAAGATGATGAAGATTTTTATTCGGTATCGCCTTCGCTATAGAAATTGTTTTCTTCGTCTTCAGAGCCTATTTCTTCTTGTTGATCATCAAGCTCAGAGCCTGGTATATCTAGATCGTTGCCAAGTTTATCACTGTTTTGTTTCCACTCATGATTGTCCTGGCTGATCGTTTTTTCAGTTGAGATTTCTTCAGGATCGATGTCTTCAAGTTTGTCTTCATTATTGTAAATGTCTTCTGAAGCAGGATAATCTAATTCTTCCAGATTTTTTTCGATTTCATTTTCGTCTGCTGGTTTTTTTTCTTCTGAATTTATCATGATTTTTCTTTTTTTAATAGTGTCCTATAAAGTTATGAAAACTACGATTTAATATTGTTATAGTTTTTAAATCAGAAAGTTGTAGTATTCACATCATTTGATTTGAATTCCAATTTTTAAAAACCTAAATTCCAAATGAAAAATGATTTTGCATTTTGATAATTATTTCATTTTCTAATGGATAAATTATCTAATTCCCTTAATATCGCTCCAGGTAATCAACTGAATGTTGTTTTCTTTTAGTTTTGATTGGCATTCCTCACTAGTGAAAAAATCAAAATCGGTTTGGCGCCATGCTGAGCCAAAGTTAGGGTGATGAATTGTGATGCCCTGCATCTCGAAATCATCAAAAGCCGGGTGCAGCAGAAAAACATTAAATCCGGGCTTAATGTTGTCTAATGCCTGTGCGTAAGAATGTCGTAATTCTCCTTTTTCGAAATCAGAAAAATGTCCAATTAAAAGATTATCGGCCAAAAGGGTATTTTCAAAATTGTATTTATCGTCAGACAAACGGATAGATTCAACGAATTGCTGGTTTATGAAAACGGGTAAATTGTATTTTGTTCCGAGTTCTTTATAGAGTTCTAAAATGTCTGGCGTAACGCCTGCGCTGCACATGTGAGAGTCGAGATGCGTTGGGCGAATTCCGAATTGTAATGCTTTTTCGATTTGGGCGGTAAGTTCTTTTTTTATTTCTGATAGAAGTGCATTGTTTTTGAAATCGGCTCTGGTTTTATAAAAATAACCGTTTTGATCGACTAAACTCGAAACTTCTGCGATAGGAAGAACGGGGCCAAACTTATAATTTTCCCATTCGCAAGTCAGGGTAAGGTGAACGCCGCAATCGTAATTGGGATTGTTTTTGGCAAATGTTGCCATTTCATAAAACCACGGACAAGGCACCATTATGCTGTAGGAGTTGACGGATCCGCTTTGAAGTGCTTGTATAGTGGCCTGATTTTCTGAATGGGATAATCCGGCATCGTCAGCATGAATTATTAGGAGTTTTGCGTCTTCGGGATGTCCTAGTTTTTGGGCTAAATTCATTTTGTTTGTTTTGTTTATTTTGTTTTTGTTGGAAGAATAAATGGTACGCAGATTTAAACGGATTTTTATTTTGTTATTCAGATGGTTTTACTTTGCGAGTGCTTCGACTTTGCTCACCTTTACAATTCCGACTTTGTCTGACAATTTCAAACTACTCAGCCGGATAATAGTTTTATTCAAATTTAAAAATTTCTGGTGGAAATGTCGGGTCTTTTTTTGCGTTAGGGATAGAAGCGAAAAGCCCACAGCCTGACGAAGGAAGTGCGAGGACTTGTAGCGGATAGCCCGACCGAAGGGAACGCCCAAAATATTTAAATTCCGATTTTTAAAACTCCAAATTCAAATTTGTTTTGTGTCAGCTTTTAGGTTGGTGAAAATCATTATCTCATTTTCTAATTGACAAATTATCTAATTGATTAAATTTTCCTGAAATTAGCTTACCTTTGCCGACTGAAAAAAGAAACAGATGAAGTTTGATTTATTGAAAAAAGATCCGCAATCTAAAGCGAGAGCGGGAAGTATTACTACAGATCATGGTGTAATCGAAACGCCTATTTTTATGCCTGTTGGAACGGTTGCATCTGTAAAAGGAGTACACCAGCGTGAGCTAAAACAAGATATAAATCCGGATATTATCCTGGGAAACACTTATCATTTATATTTACGTCCGCAAACTGAAATTCTTGAAAAAGCAGGAGGATTGCATAAATTTATGAATTGGGATCGTAATATTTTGACTGATTCTGGTGGATATCAGGTGTATTCTCTTTCGAATAACAGAAAAATTAAAGAAGAAGGTGTAAAGTTTAAATCGCATATTGACGGTTCGTATCACTTTTTCTCACCGGAAAGCGTAATGGAAATTCAACGTACCATTGGAGCTGATATTATCATGGCTTTTGATGAGTGTACGCCTTATCCTTGCGATTACAGATATGCACAACGCTCGATGCACATGACGCACCGCTGGTTAGATCGTTGTATCAGCCATTTGGATAAATTGCCTTTTAAATACGGATACGAACAAACATTTTTTCCTATTGTTCAGGGAAGTACTTATAAAGATTTACGTCAGCAATCTGCTGAATATATTGCCAATTCAGGACAACAAGGAAATGCAATTGGAGGTTTGTCAGTTGGAGAACCTGCTGAGGAAATGTACGCGATGACCGAAGTGGTTTGTGAAATTTTACCGGAAGATAAACCACGTTATTTGATGGGAGTGGGAACTCCGATAAATATTTTAGAAAATATTGCGTTAGGTATTGATATGTTCGACTGTGTAATGCCAACTCGTAATGCGAGAAATGGTATGTTGTTTACAGCAAACGGAACGATCAATATCAAAAACAAAAAGTGGGAAGATGATTTTTCTCCAATCGACGAAATGGGACATACTTTTGTAGATACTGAATATACAAAAGCGTACTTGCGTCACTTATTTGCAGCTAATGAATATTTAGGAAAGCAAATTGCCACGATTCATAATCTTGGTTTTTATATGTGGTTGGTTCGTGAAGCCAGAAAACATATCTTAGCTGGAGATTTTAGACCATGGAAAGAAATGATGGTTAAAAATATGAGTCAAAGACTATAAAAATAGTTTCAAGTTTCAGGTTTCAAGTTTCAAGTTCTCACTAGAACCTGAAACTTGAAACCTGAAACAAAACAAACAAAAAAATATATGCTGACGATAATAGATAAGTATATTTTAAAAAGATATTTAGCCACTTTCTCGGTGATGATCTTATTATTTATTCCAATTGGAATTGTAATTGACGTCTCTGAAAAGGTGAATAAAATGCTGGAAAATAAGATTCCGTTTAGTGCAATTGCGATCTATTACTACAACTTTACCGTTTATTTTGCAAACTCTTTATTTCCAATATTTTTATTCTTATCTGTAATTTGGTTTACCTCAAAACTGGCTAATAATACGGAGATTATTGCGATTTTAAGTTCAGGAATTTCATTTACGCGTTTTTTGCGTCCGTATATTATTGGTGCATCTATTGTTTCGGTATTTGTGCTTTTAATGGGGTTTTTTATTGTTCCTGCGGCAAGTGAGGGATTCAATAACTTTAGATATACGTATCTGAAAGGGAATGGGAAAGTCGAGATGCGAGGCAATAATACAAACGTGTACCGACAGATTAATGATAACGATTTTATTTTTGTAAATAGTTTTAATGAAGAATCAAAAACAGCTTTTAATTTTACATTAGAGCATTTTGAAAAAGATCAGTTGACCTATAAAATCACGGCAAGCCGTATTAAATGGGATCCGAAAAAGAAGACCTATACTTTATATGACTACACGAAAAGAACGCTTGGGGAACTGAACGATAAAATAGAGAAAAGTCCTGAAAAGAATGTGCCGTTCAAATTTGAATTGGCAGATTTGACTCCTGTAGTTTATATTGCTGAAACCCTTCCGTTAGGAAAATTGATCGATTTTATTGAGAAAGAACGTAAGAGAGGCTCAGGAAATATCAATACTTATTTAGTGGTGCTTTATAAAAAATACAGCGTACCGGTTTCAGCTTTTATCCTAACCATAATTGCGGTGGCAGTTTCTGCAATGAAACGCCGTGGCGGAATGGGAACGAATCTTGCGATTGGAATTGCAATTGCCTTTTCATTCGTGTTTTTTGATAAAATATTTGGTACTCTTGCTGAAAAATCTACTTTCTCACCCTTATTAGCTGTCTGGTTTCCGAATATGGTTTTTGGAGTATTGGCAGTTTACTTATTACGTAATGCGAAACGATAATTTAAAAAGTTATTTAAATCTTCATTTAATTGTTTTTATCTGGGGATTTACGGCTATTCTTGGAGCTTTAATAACGATTGATGCTGAAAATTTAGTTTGGTTCAGAATGCTGCTTGCAGGAGTTTTTCTTGCTGCATTTATAGTATATAAGAAGCAGTCTTTTGTTATTTCGGCTACTTCTTTTGCTAAGTTAATTTTTGTTGGATTATTAATCGCACTCCATTGGATTTTCTTTTTCAGGGCGATTCATGTTTCTAATGTTTCTATCACGCTTTCGATATTTTCGTTAGGTGCTTTTTTTGCCTCGTTGTTAGAACCGCTTTTTTATGGTAGGAAGATCTTATTTTACGAAGTTTTTTTTGGTCTGATTATTATAGGCGGATTAGCATTAATCATGCAGGTCGAAGTAAAATATTTACACGGAATGTACTATGCTTTGGCATCGATTATTCTGGGGGTTTTGTTTACTCTAATGAATGGGAAGCTGATTTCAGATCATGAACCGTCAGTGATTACCTTTTATGAGTTTGGGGCAGGAGTTTTCTTTATTTCGATTTATTTTCTGATACAGGGAAAATTCACTGCAGATTTTTTTACAATGTCATTAAATAATTGGCTTTTATTATTGCTTTTGTCCTCAGTTTGTACGGCCTATGCATTTACGGCATCAGTAAAAGTAATGCAGAAATTAAGTCCGTATACAGTGATGTTAACGACTAATTTAGAGCCCGTTTACGGAATTATGCTGGCTTATTTTATTCTGGGAGGAAAAGAGAAAATGAGTACAGAATTTTATATTGGCGCCCTGATTATTGTGATTACAGTGATCTTAAACGGCGTTTTTAAACATTATAAAAATAAGAAAGAAGTGTAATAATTTCCTTATTTTTAAATTACATTTTTATATTTTAAATACGATTTAATCACACCAATGATATAATATTTTTATATTTGCGGTTCGATTTACAAACAAAATTCAAAAATCCATGGAATATTTAGATTTTGAGCTTCCAATAAAAGAACTTGAAGAACAGTTACAAAAGTGTGTTATAATTGGAAAAGAATCTGATGTTGATGTAACGCCTACCTGCAAGGAAATCAACAAAAAATTAGTAGAAACTAAGAAAGAAATATACAAAAACCTAACAGCCTGGCAACGCGTTCAGCTGTCAAGACATCCAAACAGGCCTTATACCTTAGATTATATCAGAGCTATTTGCGGAGATACATTTTTAGAACTTCACGGAGACAGAAATTTTAAAGATGATAAAGCTATGGTTGGCGGATTGGGAAAAGTAAACGGTCAGTCGTTTATGATTGTT
This sequence comes from Flavobacterium aquidurense, assembly GCF_002217195.1. NCBI lineage: Bacteria > Pseudomonadati > Bacteroidota > Flavobacteriia > Flavobacteriales > Flavobacteriaceae > Flavobacterium > Flavobacterium aquidurense. Next base: position 32,914 of record NZ_MUGR01000006.1, read on the forward strand.
GGTCAGCAAAAAGGTTTTAATACTAAAACACGTCAATACCGTAATTTCGGTATGGCAAACCCGGAAGGATATCGTAAAGCTTTGCGTTTGATGAAAATGGCAGAGAAATTCGGAATTCCGGTTTTGACTTTAGTAGATACTCCTGGTGCATATCCGGGACTTGAAGCTGAAGAAAGAGGACAAGGAGAAGCAATTGCCAGAAATATTTTTGAAATGGTTCGCTTGAAAGTGCCAATTATAACGATCATCGTTGGTGAAGGTGCTTCAGGAGGAGCTTTAGGAATAGGTGTTGGTGATAAAGTATATATGTTAGAAAACACCTGGTACTCGGTAATTTCACCGGAATCATGTTCTTCTATTTTATGGAAAAGCTGGGAGTATAAAGAACGTGCTGCCGATGCTTTAAAATTGACTTCATCTGATATGAAGAGACAAAAATTAGTAGATGATGTAATACCGGAACCATTAGGCGGAGCACACTACGACCGCGAAACTACTTTTAAAACAGTAGCGGAATACATCACCAAAGGATATAATGAATTGAAAGACTTATCAACAACTGACCTGATTGCCCAAAGAATGGACAAATACAGTAAAATGGGGGAGTTTAAAGAGTAAATTCATGTAAAATGATTTAAAATCCGAAGCCTTACAGTTTCGGATTTTTTTTTGGTTATGAACAAAACAGACTTATTTATAAACAATTAATAGTTATAACTCGATAGCAATTTTTTTTTAAATTTTGCTACTTTCGCTATATGGAAAATTTCAAAAATGTAAATCCTGCAAAGGTAAATAAACCCTCAATAATTACTTTAGAAAAAGGAAAACTTCCTCCGCAAGTTCTTGATTTAGAGGAGGCTGTGCTTGGGGCTATGATGATTGATAAAAAAGGAGTTGATGATGTAATTGATATTTTACAAGGGGATGCTTTTTATAAAGAGGCACATAAATATATTTTTGAAGCAATCGTTCAGCTTTTTACCGAAACACAGCCAATTGACTTGTTGACGGTTTCGACTCAGTTGAAAAAAAATGGAAAATTAGAATTGGCTGGAGGTGATTTTTATTTAATTCAGCTTACACAAAAAATTGCATCTTCGGCTCATATCGAATTTCACTCACGTATCATTCTTCAAAAGTTTATTCAAAGAAGTTTGATTCGTATTTCGACTGAAATTATCGAAGCGTCTTATGATGAAACTGCGGATGTTTTTGATTTGCTTGATCAGGCCGAATCAAAACTATATGAAGTAACACAAGGAAATATTAAACGTAGTTCTGAAACTGCTCAGAGTTTAGTACTTCAGGCCAAAAAGAAGATTGAAGAAATTGCAAAACAAGAAGGTTTAAGTGGTGTTGAAACCGGTTTTACGAATCTGGATAAACTGACTTCAGGATGGCAGCCTTCAGATTTAATTATTATCGCGGCGAGACCTGCGATGGGAAAAACTGCTTTTGTACTTTCGATGGCGAGAAATATTGCTATTCAGTACGGGCACGGAGTGGCTTTGTTTTCTCTGGAGATGGCATCGGTTCAGCTGATCACGAGGTTAATTTCGTCAGAAACAGGATTGTCATCAGAGAAATTGCGTACAGGTAAATTAGAGCCACACGAATGGACAATGTTAAGTACCAAAGTAAAAAACTTAGAAAAAGCCCCTTTGTTTATTGATGATACACCATCACTTTCTATTTTCGATTTAAGAGCAAAATGCCGTCGTCTGGTTTCACAGCACGGTATTAAGATTATAATTATCGATTATTTGCAGTTGATGACTGCCGGAGGAAATAATAAAGGAGGAGGAAATCGTGAGCAGGAAATCTCGACCATTTCCCGAAACTTAAAGGCCTTAGCAAAAGAGTTAAATGTTCCGGTAATTGCACTTTCTCAGTTATCACGTGCCGTTGAAACGCGTGGATCCAGTAAACGTCCGTTGCTGTCGGATCTTCGTGAATCCGGGGCGATTGAGCAGGATGCTGATATTGTGTCGTTTTTATACCGACCTGAATATTATAAAATTGAAGAATGGGATGATGATGAAGCATCGCCAACTGCAGGTCAGGCAGAGATCATGATTGCAAAACACCGTAATGGTGGTATCGAAAACATTCGTTTGAAATTTATCGGACACCTTGGAAAATTTGATAACCTGGATGATTTCTCAGGAAGTTATGATGACTTGCCATCTAAAATGAATCATGAAGAAAATCCATTTATAACTAAAAACCTGCCATCGCCTAATGAAGCTTTTGGCAGCAATTTAAATGATGACGATGACGACAGCGATGTTCCTTTTTAATCAAACAATTAAGCCTCTTTAAGAGGCTTTTTTTATGTTCAATTGTTAATTTTTTTTGATAAAATTCAGTAGTTTAGCCAAACAATTGATTCCAGCAATTGTGATTAATTAATTAACCAAAAACAAATTATTATGGCAGAAGAAAAATTTCCCGGAAAAATTGAAATCAGTTTAGCTGTTGGTAAGGAATGGTCAAAAAAGTACAAAGATTCTCCGGAAGGGAGAGCTAAAGATGCAGTAGATGCTTACTTAGTGCCTTTAGAGAGTTTAGAAGCAATTTTGAAACTTAAAGAATCTTTAAAAATTGATGCAGCCCGAGCTTATAAAGGAGTTAATGAGCTTGGAGAACAAACGTTAATGTTTGTAGGGGCTAAATTAAATGAAAAAACAGGTATTTATGAAGATGTCTTTGCTGATGGAGATGGTGATTTAGGTACAGCTGTTTTGTATGATGGAGCCAGACCATGTCCTCCTTTTGGTGATCCAACAAATCCTTTATAATGACCGATCTGGTAATATATTCGGCTTATTTTATTTTATTAATAAATGTAGTGCTCTATACATATAGCTTTTTCCAAACGGAAAAAGCTAATGTTTTTTTAGTCCTTTATCTTGCATTTGTTTTTGTCATGCAATTAACTCTGGAATTGATGTATCATCTTGCAATGAAGAATTTATTTGCTATAAATATATTTTTTATCGGTCAGATGATTTTATTAGGCTTATTTTTCAGATCAATTTTAAAAAATAAAGAGCAGAAAAATTTTGTAAGCTGGAGTCTGGTTTCAGCTCTTTTAGTTTTAGGAATTCAGTTGTGCATTGATGTAACTCAGTTCTTAAAATTTAATTTATTCGCCATTACAATTACTTCATTATTAATAGTTGTTTATGCCTTATTGCACTTCTATAATATGCTTACCAGTAATAAAGAATATTATTATCTTACAATTGGTGTGATTTTTTATCTGTTGACGAGTACAATATTATTTTTAGTAGGTAATTTGACTATTGGTTTAAGTAATGAATTCAAATTAATGAGTTGGACTTTAAACGCATTTTTGATTTTGGTCTATTATCTTTTTATTTTATTTGAATGGAAAGTTAGTTTTAGTCTTAAAAGAGAAAATTAATACTTAAATATGGATACAAGTCTGGTTTATGAAAAAGAAATTGTTGCTATAATTCTCTATACATCATGCTTTTTTATGGTTGTAGCGGGTTTTTTAATTGTCTTTTTTTATCTGTCCAGAAAAAAAATCATTCAGAAAGAATTAGAAAAAAGAGATTTAGAAATTCATCTGCACAAAGAACAATTACATGCTGTCATTATGACGCAGGAAGAGGAGCGAAAAAGAATAGCCCAGGATCTGCATGATGATATTAGTTCTAAACTTAATATTGTCTCATTGAATGCACATTTGCTTTCTGCTCCTAACCTAACCGAAGACGAAACAAAAGAGATTACTGAAAATATCATTAATCTCACAGCAAAAGCCCTTGAGAATTCCAGAAAAATTGCCCACAATTTACTGCCGCCGGTTTTCGAGAAATTTGGACTTAATGCCGGTATAGAAGAATTATGTGAAGAATTTGAGAGTGGCAAATCTGTAAAAGTAAAATATATAAATGATATCGAATTCGATGACAGCGATATTGATCGTCATTTGCATGTTTTTAGAATTTTACAGGAATTGATGAACAATTCATTGCGCCACGGAAAAGCAACGCAAATTTGGATCGCTTTTAAAAATGTAAACGGAACCAATACCTGTAATTATGAAGATAACGGAGTTGGATTTGATAATAAAAACACTGAAAATCAGAAAGGATTAGGAATGAAAAATATCGATAGCAGAATTTCATTTTTAAACGGAACAATGAAGATCGACTCTGAAATAGGAAGAGGTATCACCGTAAATTTTACTTTTTAAGTTAAATAGAACAAATAAAAGGGCGTTTTTCCTAATATATTAAGGCTCTTAGACTATTTTTCGTTTCATATTTTGTAATTTCGGCATACCAAACGACCAAAATCAAATAAAAATGAGTGCCGCTATTAAAATTGCTTTAGTCGATGACGAAGTTTTATTCCGTAAAGGAATTTCTTTTTTGTTGCAAAGAGAAGATAATATCGATATTATTTTTGAAGCATCCAACGGAGAGGAACTGCTTTCTAATTTAGAAGACACTATATTCAAACCCGATATTATTGTGATGGATTTAAAAATGCCTGTTTTAAATGGTGTAGAAGCCACAAAAATCATCCGTAAATTATATCCTGAAATAAAAATAATTGCTTTAACAAGTTATGATACAAAATCATTTATTGCAAATATGATTCAGGTTGGGGCAGTTGCTTATTTAATAAAAAATACAACTCCAAAGGATCTGATCCATACCATTAATCAAGTCGCAAAAAAAGGTTTTTATTATAACGAAAGTGTTTTAAAAACAGTTCAGGAAACAATTGTTTCGACTAAAAATTCAAAAGGAAATTTAGAAACAAGTTTTCTTTCTCCCCGCGAAATAGAAATACTACAGCTTATTTGCCAGCAAAAAACGACCACAGAAATTGCTGAACATCTTTATTTAAGTCCGAGAACCGTAGAAGGACATCGTAACAATTTATTATTAAAAACAGAATCCAGAAATATTGCCGGATTAGTGGTGTATGCGATTCAGAATGAAATTGCAGTTCTGACAATTTAATTTTAGCTTGTTAAAAATTGAATTGACAATACATAATACAAAATAATACTGAGTACAAGTAAACATAAGCCTATTTTTTGCATCACATTAAATCCCTTTGGTTGGTTATTACTATCATTAAACTTCATGGTTTTGGTTTTTCATTGATTAGTTTGATGATCTGGGATAGCAAATGTAGCAATAATATGTCTCCGGCAAATAGGTGTTTTTACCTGATTTTATAAAATAAAGAATTTAGATTTTACAAACGTTAAATTCGATATTTAACACTTATCTCTTTATAAAACACCTGTATCTATTGTGTTTTTTAGTGCTTCCTTTATATCTTTACTAAAATAATTTTCTAATGAGTAAGAGTTTAGCTTATATTTTTATATTTCTACTTTCATTAACTGCTAAAGCATCGTTCATCTTAATTCCGATGGACGAAACGACACAACAAAATCATCTAAAAGCTTACGGAATTACCTACTGGTGCCTGAGTAAAGATTATAAGGCAAGCTGGCTGCTTAATTATCGCGGCGGTTCATTTTTGTTGCCTGATGCAGACGAAATTCGCAAAGAATGCAAGATTAGAGGTGTAAGTTTTGAAGTACTTTCAGATAGTGAAGAAGCTTCGATCTTAAATGATATTTCAAGTCCGTCTCAAAATATGGAATCTGTTATTCTGGAGAAAGCACCTAAAATTGCAGTTTATACCCCAAAAGGAAAACAGCCCTGGGATGATGCTGTAACATTAGTTTTGACTTATGCCGAGATTCCTTTTACACCCATTTATGATGAAGAAGTTTTAAGTGATCAATTGCTGCTTTATGATTGGTTGCACCTGCATCATGAAGATTTTACCGGACAATACGGAAAATTTTATGCTGCATATAAAAATACACCCTGGTATATTGAGCAAAAGAAAGATGCTGAAGCTTTAGCAACAAAATTAGGATATAGCAAGGTATCACAGGAAAAAGGCGCAGTGGCTAAAAAAATCAGAGACTTTGTAATTGGTGGAGGTTTTATGTTTGCCATGTGTTCTGCAACGGATAGTTTTGATATTGCACTTGCAGCTGATGGTGTTGATATTTGTGAAGCAATGTTTGATGGAGACGCAAGTGAATCTAATTACCAATCTAAATTGAATTATGGAAATTCATTCGCTTTCAAAGATTTTACGTTAGAAAGAAGACCTGAAGTATACGAGTTTTCAGATATTGATATGACCTTGAAACGTCGAATTCCTATGGAGAAAGATTATTTTACTTTAATGGAATTTTCAGCAAAATGGGATCCAATTCCTAGTATGTTATGTCAAAATCATACGCAATTGGTAAAAGGTTTCATGGGACAGACAACATCATTTGATACGGCATTAATCAAATCGAATGTTTTAATCATGGGAACCTGCGAACTTAATGGCGAGTCAAGATATATTCATGGCGAAAAAGGAAAAGGTATGTTTACTTTTTTTGGCGGGCACGATCCGGAAGACTTTCAGCATCAGGTTGGAGATCCTCCAACAGTTTTAGATTTACATCCAAATTCTCCGGGTTATCGCTTGATTTTGAATAATGTTTTGTTTCCTGCAGCAAAAAAGAAAAAGCTTAAAACATAGTTATTTCAAAGAAAATTCAAACCAGATAGGAATGTGATCAGAAATTCTGCGGGCTTCTTTCAACGAATTGAATGTTGTATAAAAGGGGACTGTACCGGAATTGATATAGGTCACAGAGTCTGTTTTATAAAACATATTGTCAAACTCAGATGCTAAACAAGTCGCACTGATACATTTTTGTTTTAGTGTTGTTTTTTGATTTTGTAAAATAGGAGCGTATCCCATTTTTTTCAACGGATTAAAAACGTTGTGGGATTGCGGGCAGTTAAAATCTCCCGTAAAGACTAAATTTAAATTGGGATATTCGAGAGGTAAAAATTTAAAGTATTTAATTTCTGTTTCCGGTTGCCTGCTTTTTGTTATAGCATGGTAATTAACCAGTGTTATTGTCTTTTTATTGATTTCGAAAGTCGCAAAAAAAGGTTCACGGTCAATTTCTAAATGATACTTTTTTTCTAACCATGTGTTGCCCTTTAGCTTTGCTTTGTCAGTTTTCCAGAGAAACGCATAACGTTCCGTTTTATAGCTGGTACCGCTTGTGGGATCGCTAATTGCATAATCCCATTTAGAACCTTTTTCATTCAGCACCATTGCAAGTTTTGCGACAGCCTGAGCGCCGCCATATCCGGCAACAACTTCCTGAATGGCTATAATGTCATAAGCTGCAATAGTGCCGGCAATAAAATTTAATTCAGATTCAGATTTTGATTTGCCAAAGTTTTCTAAATTCCAGGAAAGGACTTTAGTCTGTGAAAAGGTAAGGAAAGTAAAAAGTAAGAGAACAAAACTTAAAAGATATTTCATGCTGTATTTAAAAATTCAAATATAAGCATTTCAAAATTTTGCAATAATTGTTTCTACTTTAGTTAAGAAATTTCTAAAGATAAAAAAATGTAGCCCTTTGAAGTTGTTTTTTGAAGAAGCTGTAGATTTAGTGTTTTTTATATCTGTTTTTTAATGCAGTGCCAATAATTATTATTTGCAAAACAAGTAGAGCAGGTATAAATATAATTTTCCAATCAACTTCCAGCCATCCTGTTTTTTCTGAAACGAAAGCAAAACTTAATGATAGGAAAAGGCAAAGTAACATCGTTTTCATTATAATTTTATTTTTGGTGGTATTAATTTTTGTGATAAAAACTTGTTGAAGTTTTTTACCAAAACTAATTTTAGATTTAGGTTTCATTAGCTGGTCAATAAATTCCATACAAAATTAAATTTATTAAAAATCATTTCCTTACGGGAATCCGTAAAAGCGTTATAAAATTTACACCAGTCCAAAATCTTTGGCGATAGCAATGAGATGTACATTATTGTTTGCTTTAAAATATATTTTTAGTTTATTAATTCGTTTTTCAATACTGCTAGTTCCGTTTGGAGTTATTGAAGAAGCCTTAAATTCACTGGAGATATTCTCTAATATGTACCCCTGAGCTAAAAGCTTTAAAATTGAAATGTCGTAAGATTCAATTTCAATCAAAGCCTTATCATTAAAACTAAAAGATAAATCTGAAGAAAGTATTTTTTCTTCATTTCTAAACGTTCCCTCAATAGCTTTTTTCAATTCACCAATGCTGTTTCTTCCTTTAGATACATAGGCATTAATTCCTAAATCATAAAAAAGAGATTTGATGCGATACGATTTATCTTCTATCGAGAATATAATTTTTTTTATTTTTGGCTGCACCTTATTAATTGCTTCAATAAGTTCCTCACCATTTGAAAGCTGCACATTACGATGATCAGACTTAAAAGACAAATCACTTATGACTAAATCATAAGGTTCCTTTTCGATCAGGGCCTTTTTTATTTTCAACAAACCATCGTCACAATATTTAACGTGATCAATTGTAGGAATTTTTAAGTCTTCAAGTACTTGAATAACTGCGATACTTATGCTGTCTAAATCTTCGGCAACTAATACTTTTTTGAACATATTATTGTGTTTATAAAGGGAATGAGAAGCTTAATCGAAAGCCTTTTTCTAAATTATTGTCAAAAATAATATTTCCATTTATAGTTTTAATACGGCTTTCCACATTTTGTAGTCCGATTTTTAAATTTAATGCTTGATTTTTAGTTCCAAGCCCGTTGTCGTTATAAATTACAGTCAGATTTTTGTTTATAATTTTAAAAGAAACACTTACTAATGTTGCTTTACTATGTTTTTTCATGTTCGAAAATAATTCTTGTAAGATTCTGTAAAGAATTATTTTCTTATTCTTTTCAATTTCATTCCAGACAACCAAATCGAATCCGTTCAATATAATATTTACATCAGAAGTTTGGTAGCCGGAAATCATTTCCTTTAATGCGATACTAAAATTATTGTCAGTAATAATAGGACTATTTTCTTTAGAGATATTTCGGGTTCTTGAATAGATATTATCCAGATTATTCAATAAAAGCTCTTTGTTCTCTTCCTGTTTAAGATCTGTGGTTTTTGCAAAATTTAATGTATTATGAACATCATGAGCAAGTTCATCATGTAATTTTTTAGAAATTCGCATTTCACTTTCAAAGATGGCACGATTCTTTTCTTTTCTTCCTTTGGAAGTTAAATAGAAATAGAGCAAAAGACTTAATGATGTAGTCAAGAAAATAATGATATAAGAGATGATTTTTCGGTTGTTTTCTCTTTCAGATTTTAATTCATTTTCTACTTTTTGCGCTTTTAGCTGTAAATTTTCAAATCTATCTTTATCAGCGTAGTATTTAATTCGTGCGAATTGATTTTTTGCCTTTTGTCTTGCTTTGGCAATGCTGTCAGCAAGGTGAATAAAACTTGTTGAGTATTTTTTTAAATCATTTCCCTCGCTTGTTTTACTCAGTACTTTTAAACTTTGAAGTTTATTAGGCGCATCATTTAATCTAGTTGCGATCATGTAGGCTTTTTTAGCATAAGATTTGGCTATTGACCGGTTGTTTTCCTGAAAATATTCAGCAACATGTAAGTAGCTGTATAAAAGCGCGTAATAATTGCGTATTTGCAGTTGTATTTTTATACTTTTTTTATAACAATCTAATGCTTCAGGTTTTCCCTGTGCATAATAACAAAGTCCCAAATCATCTAGTATTCTGGCCTGTTCGTAATCATTTTCTTTTTTATCATTTTTGCAAACTATTTTAATTTTTGATAACTTAATCAATATGCTTTCTGCCAGTTTAAATTTTTTTTGTTTTATATATATTTGGGAAATACTATTTAGAACTCTGATTTTTCTATAATAACTAGTGGGTAAGTGCAAAGCTTTTTCGTAGTATCTCAGAGCATTGTTATAATCATAAGTATAATAGTAATTGGCACCAAATTGTTCGTAGACATTAGCCGAAAATCTTGGCTTTTTTATTTTTTTTAAATATGGAAGTGTTTTAGTTAATAATACTTCAGAAGCAACATAATTACCTTGAAGTTGTTCAATACTTGCCATGCAGGTAATGGCGTAAACATAATCTATGTAGTGTGTGGTGGTATCGCAAAGTAATTGTGCTTTGTTATAATAATAATAAGAACTGCTATAACTCCTGTCTATGTCGAAAAGGAGGTCAGCTTTAGCTAGAATCGTTCTTATTTCAGTTTTGCTATGTTTTCTTTTAACCTGATTCTCAATTTTTGAGGATTTTAATAAATAAAGGATTATTCCCAGTATTAAAAATGTTAGAATTGCTAAAAGATATTTTAAAAATATTTTTCTCATTTTTATGCTGGAAATTTAATAAAGACTTTAAACCCTTTGTCAGCTACAGAATCAATTTCAATTTCTCCTTTTATATTTAAGATTCGATTTTCAATATTATGAAGTCCGTTTTTGAATGTAATGTTATTCAGATCAATCCCTTTTCCATTATCCGTATAATTGATGATAATATTTTTTTCCGAAGTTTTAAAATGAATTCCCACTAATGAAGCATTACTATGTTTTTTCATATTGACAAGTAATTCCTGTAAGACTCTGTAAATGGTCGCTTTATTGCTTTTTTCAATATTCTGCCAATTGACAGAATCTAATCTGTTTATTGTAATACTAGTATTTGGAGTACCAAATCCGGCAATCATTTCCCTTAATGCTGAAACGTAATTTTTATCGGTAATAATGGCACATTTTTCTTTCGAAATATCCGCAGTTCTGGAATATATAGCCTCTAAATTGTTTATTAACTGAACTCTGTTCTCGGCTAAAGCTAAATTCCTGCTTTCTGCAAAAGCCATAGTATGATAGATATCGTTCGCAAGTTCGTCATGTAGCTTTTTTGCCATTCGTGTTTCGCTGTTATAAGTAGCTTCAATTTTTTCTTTATTCCCTCTTAAAGTCAAATAGAAATAGAGAACCGTGATTAAACTTAAGCTTAAAGCGATAATAATGTAGGAGATTGTGTTTCTGTTCTTTTGTTTTTCGATTTGTAATTCGTTTTCAGCCTTGTACGTTTTCAGCCTTAGATTTTCATTTTTTTCTTTTTTCGAATCATATTTAATTTTAGCAAATTGGTTTTTGGCTTTTTGTTTTACTTCAAAAATGCTGTCGACTAAATTGACATATAGAATCGAGTGTTTTTTTAATTCTTTATCAGAACTATTCTGGATAATTAGTTTGAGTGAAGAAAGCCTTTCGTCGACATTGTTGATAATGCTGAACTGCTCATAGCTTAATAGCATGTATCTCTTGGCTAAAGCAGGATTGCTTTTTTTATGAAATTTCGCAAAATGAAGATAACTTTTTCCTAAATCAAACGGCCATTTATTTCTTTGTCTTATATCAAGACTTTCGTTTAAGTAATACTCCGCTTCTTTTAAGTTATTTGTTTTAAAATAACAAAAACCTATATTGTCAAGAGCTTTGGCATAAAATTGATCATTGCTCGTTACTTCTGTTTCTTTAATTAGGGAAAGGAGAATTTCAAGTGATTCACGGTATCTTTCTTCTTCCATCAGAATCACTGCGATATTATTCTGGGAAGCTAACTTTTGCCAGGTTTTTATTTTTAATTCTAAGGCTTTTTTATTGTAGAGTAATGCGTTTTTATAGTCGTACGTATTCAGGTAATTAATACTTAAAGTCACATAAGTATTCCAGGCGAGGTCAGGATTTTTTATATGTTTTAGATAAGGTATAGCTTCAGTAATTGTAGATTCACTTCCAATATAATCCCATTGGGATTGCTGAATGTCCGCCATTCTGTTTATTGAGCCTATGAAGTTTTCTGTATCTGTTAAGGGGTTACATATAAATTTTACTTTATTATAATAGTAGAATGCGCTATCAGATTTTTTCGCATCATAAAAACGATCTGCGATAATAATAAGCTTTTCTATTTCAGGTTTTGTGCTTTTTTTGCTTGTGTTTTTTCTGCTTTTTTGCTGGCAGGAAACAAAGGCTAAAAAAGCAAGAAATGTAAATATAAAGAAGCGCATTATATGTTGTTTCATGCGCCAAAAGTAAAGAATTTAAGTGCTTAAAAAAGCGTACAAATACGGTATTTTGTTCAATTAAAAAAAAGTTCTGTAGCTTGATTTAGAGTGATATACAGACGTCGAACATGAGTTTGTAAGTAACGTCTGTATATAAAGGCAAAATTTGCGATTTCAAATTTACACAGCTCTCAATCCTGTTGCTATTGCCAGTCTGTTCCAGGAATTAATAGTGATAATAACCATGATGATATCGGCTAAGTATTTTTCGTCAAATAAGCTGGCAGCATTTTGATAGACCTCTTCAGAAACATGATTGCTAATCATTGTAATTTCCTCTGTCAATGCTAAAATTGCTTTTTCTTCTTCAGTATAAACATCAGCTTCACGCCATGCATTTAATAAATAGATACGTTTTTCTGTTTCTCCATATTTTCTGGCATCTGCAGTATGCATATTGATACAAAAGGCACAACCGTTTATTTGTGAGGCACGAATTTTTATCAGCTCTTTATGAGTAGAAGTTAGCGAAGTGCTGGCATTATACTTTTCTAAATTCATTAAAGCTTCGTAAGCTTGCGGAGCAACTGTTGGGATAACGATTCTTGGTTTCATTTTACTTGTTTTTTAAAGTTGATACAAAGTTGAGGCAAATCTCCTTTAAAAAACTTGAACTACTTCAAGAAATCGGGCTATACTTTTCCAGCCCTTATTTTACTCATAAATTCAGCAGAGAAATCGAGATAGGAGGCAAGCATGTATTGCGGAACACGCTGTACAAATTCAGGGTTCAGGTTATTAAAGTGATGGTATCTTTCCTCTGCTGACATTGTAAACAAAAACTTAATACGCATTTGTGCCGCTCCAAATGATTTTTGTGCAACTATTCTAAAGTAACGCTCCAGTTTTGGAACCTGAAGTAATATAGCTTCCAATGTTGTTTTTTCTAAGGCAATTACCTCTGACTTCTCGACAGCTTGTATGTAGAAATGAGAAGAAATGTGATTATGATAACTCAGATAATCTGTAATCCACCAATTTTCGATCCCAAATTGAAGAGTTTGTTCCGTTCCTTTAGAATTTATAATGTATTGGCGCATACAGCCTTTTATGATAAAATACAATGTATTGCAGATCTGGCCCTCCTGTAATACCAATTCTTTTCTTTTAATAGTAAAGACTGTCAAACAAGATTCTAAAAGTTCTGTTTCTGCAGGATCTAATGTTACAAACTTTGCTATATGTTGCAAAAGGGCTTTGTGCATGTTTCTGGTTTTGATGTTATGCAAATGTAGTTCTTAAATTTAATTCCGGTAATTAGAATTTGCAACCCGTTATAAAAGCAAAAAGCCATTCGTGTAAACGAATGGCTTTTCTATGATAAGTAAGTAATCTAAATTGAGTTTATAAAACGTTTATTTTACTTTGTTAAGTATTGCTTTGAAAGCTTCTGGGTGATTCATTGCTAAATCTGCAAGAACTTTACGGTTCAATTCGATTCCGTTAGCTTTTACTTTCCCCATGAATTGAGAATAAGACATTCCTTCCAATCTGGCTCCAGCGTTGATACGTTGAATCCATAATGCACGGAAATTTCTTTTGTTTTGTTTTCTATCGCGGTAAGCGTAGCACATTGCTTTCTCTACTGCATTCTTAGCAACTGTCCAAACGTTTTTACGTCTACCAAAGAAACCTTTGGCTTGCTTCATTATTTTTTTTCTTCTTGCTCTTTTGGCAACTGAATTTACTGCTCTTGGCATAATTTTAATGTGTTTTTGTAGCAGGCGCCCTGAATTAAATCAAAGGAACTTAAAAGCCATACTCCAAGGTTATATAAATAATTTTTAACCTAAAGAATTATTAGATAATTCTTAATTGTTGTTTGATGCTTTTCATATCTGTTTTGTGAACTAGCGCTGAATGTGTCAAAGCTAATTTACGTTTTTTAGATTTTTTAGTCAAGATGTGACTTTTAAAAGCATGCTTTCTTTTAATCTTTCCAGAACCAGTAACTTTGAAACGTTTCTTGGCGCTAGATTTTGTTTTCATTTTAGGCATTTTTCCTAGTGTTTTAATTTATTCTTACTTACTTATATTTTCAAAAGCTTTAGGCTTTAGGCTTTAAGCTTTAGGCAAAAGTTTACAATAACAGTTTGCTTAAAGCTTAGAGCTTATTGCTTATAGCAAATAATTATTTTTTCTTCTTCGGAGCAATGAACATAATCATTCTCTTTCCTTCCAAAACTGGCATAGCTTCTACTTTACCATACTCTTCAAGATCTGTAGCCAAACGTAGTAATAAAATTTGTCCCTGATCTTTATAGATAATAGAACGGCCTTTAAAGAAAACGAATGCTTTTAATTTAGCGCCTTCTTTCAAAAACTTCTCTGCATTTTTTCTTTTAAATTCGTAATCATGCTCATCTGTCTGAGGACCAAATCGAATCTCTTTTACTACAACCTGTGTCGACTTTGCTTTTAATACCTTATCACGTTTCTTTTGTTCGTAAACAAATTTCTTGTAATCCATGATTTTACAAACCGGCGGCTCAGCGTTTGGCGAAATTTCAACCAAATCTAACTCGAACTGATCTGCTAAACGTAAAGCTTCTGCAAGCTTAAACACACCTGGTTCGATGTTCTCGCCTACTAGTCTTACTTCTTGTACACCACGAATAAGGTTATTTATTCTGTGTGCATCTTTTTTTTCTACTCGAGGTTGGTAACCTCTGTTGCTTCTTATTGCTATGACTTTATAATTTAAGTTAAACTGTAAAAACTTTTAATGTCTTTTTTATTTCTTCGTTTACAATAGCGACAAATTCATCAATTGTAACTGTAATATTCCCTTTTCCTTCTTGTCCGTGACGACGGATCGAAATAGTTCCGTTTTTCTCCTCTTCCTCACCTACAATAAGCATAAACGGTATTTTTTGCATTTCAGCATCTCTAATTTTCTTGCCAATAGTCTCGCTTCGGTTGTCAATTAGGGCGCGAATTTCGTGATTTTCTAGCAAATCTAAAACTTTTTTAGCATATATTTCGTATTTCTCGCTCAAAGACAAGATTATAGCCTGTTCCGGCATTAGCCAAAGTGGGAAATTTCCTGCTGTGTGTTCTAGTAAAATTGCAATGAAACGTTCCATAGATCCAAAAGGAGCTCTATGAATCATAACAGGGCGATGTAATTCATTATCAGCACCTTTGTAAGTTAGTTCAAAACGCTCAGGAAGGTTGTAATCCACCTGAATAGTTCCCAATTGCCATTGTCTTCCTAGGGCATCTTTAACCATGAAGTCAAGCTTCGGACCGTAAAAAGCAGCCTCGCCATATTCTACTACAGTATTAAGTCCCTTGTCAGCCGCAGCATTGATAATGGCATTTTCAGCTTTTTCCCAATTTTCATCAGAACCAATATATTTATCTCTGTTTTCCTTGTCTCTTAACGAAATCTGAGCAGTAAAGTTTTCAAAACCTAATGAACCAAATACATAAAGTACCAGATCAATTACTTTTTTAAACTCCTCGTCCAATTGTTCCGGAGTACAGAAAATATGCGCATCATCCTGAGTAAACCCTCTCACACGAGTTAAACCATGCAATTCTCCGGATTGTTCGTATCTGTATACAGTACCAAATTCAGCATAACGCTTAGGTAAATCTTTGTACGACCAAGGTCTTACATTATAGATCTCACAGTGGTGAGGGCAGTTCATAGGTTTCAATAAAAACTCTTCGCCTTCGGCAGGAGTATGTATTGGCTGAAAACTATCAGCGCCATATTTTGCATAGTGTCCAGAAGTAACGTAAAGTTCTTTCTGACCAATATGTGGAGTAACCACTTGTTCATATCCGGCTTTCTTTTGAGCTTTTTTCAAAAATTGCTCCAAACGATCTCTAAGTGCTGCGCCTTTAGGTAACCATAAAGGTAGTCCTTGTCCAACTTTCTGAGAGAAAGCAAACAATTCAAGTTCCTTACCTAATTTACGGTGATCACGACGTTTCGCTTCCTCTAGAAGTTCGAGATATTCAGTCAAATCTTTTTGTTTAGGGAAAGAAGTTCCGTAAACACGAGTCAACTGTTTATTTTTTTCGTCACCTCTCCAGTATGCACCTGCAACGCTCATAATTTTAAAAGCCTTAATGATACCAGTATTCGGGATGTGTCCACCTCTGCATAAATCAGTAAAAGTAGCATGATCGCAAAAAGTAATAGTGCCGTCTTCAAGATTCGAAATCAATTCAGTCTTGTAAACGTTATCTTTATATAATTCTAAAGCATCCGCTTTGCTAACCGGACGCATTTTAAATTCATGTTTGCCTCTTGAGATCTCAAGAACGCGATCTTCGATCTTTTTAAAATCAGCATCTGTGATTTTCTGATCTTCAAAATCTACATCATAATAGAAACCGTTTGAAATTGCAGGTCCAAGAGTTAGTTTAATTCCGGGATACAATTCCTCAAGTGCTTGTGCCATGACGTGCGAAGTTGAGTGCCAGAAAGCTTTTTTACCTTCCGCATCATTCCAAGTATATAAAATAAGACTACCGTCGGTCGTCAATGGAGTTTCGGTTTCAATTGTTGTACCATTAAAAGATGCAGAAATCACATTTCTGGCAAATCCTTCACTAATGCTTTTTGCAACCTCCATCGGAGTTATGCCTGAAGCAAACTCTCTAATTGACCCGTCGGGTAAAGTAATCTTAATCATTGTTTATAATTTTGTGAATGCAAATATAACGCATTACAAAAATACATACAATATATATGTACATGTTTATGCTATAATATATTTGAAGAATTTAGATCTTGATCTCAATGCTGGTTTTTGCTCCTATTATATATAGGAGGTAATTTGTCCTGCTAAGTTAGGTCGAAGTCTATTCGGTGTATTCTTGGGATTTGGAATTTGCGGATTTGAATAAGGAGCTATTTCCTGCTGTGCGCTGCAATCTTTTGTTTCTCCCGATAGCTATCGGGATCGGCACAAAAGGATTTCCGCTTCCATCAGGGCTATGGCAGTTGTTTTTATAAGAAGTATATCTATATATAGGAGGAAAAGAAACTTTGTGTCTTGCTGACTGCTCAAAACCAATCAAACGAATAAAAATGAAACTTTGTGCCTTAGTGCCTTCGTGGCAAAACCGGCTAAAGCTATAAAAGCTGTTATGAAGCATTGTTGCAAAGTAATCGAAAAACCACCCAAAAAGCTGTGAAGTCTATAAAGACCGACTGTCTTGCATGGCTGGTATTGCTGAAAACACAATAGACTTCAGAAAATTCCTTAAAAGACAAAAAATGATGATGCTCTAATATTGGTGTTATCAGAGTGTTAAGAAAAAGTTTCGAAAAACATTGAAATTATATAATGAAAAGTCTTGTAAATGTAAATAAAGGTGGTACTTTTGCACCCGCAACAACGACAGACGTTCACTGAAATACTGGTAAGAGAGATTAATTAAAAGGAAAATTTATTTTCTGAAAAAGATTAAAAAAAGCTTGCGAGATTTGAAAACAGATGTTACATTTGCACCCCGCAAAACAACGGAAGTTCATTGAGATATTGGTTAGGAAATGAGGAGAAAAGGAAAAGAAATTTTCTAAAAAAAACTTCAAAATTTACTTGCCAGTTGAAAATAAATTTTCTACTTTTGCACCCGCTTTGAGACACAAGCGAAACAAAACAGAAGACACGTTCGTAGACATATTGAATTGACAGCCGCTTTAACAGAGATGTTAGAGCAAAAGAATAAAGAGTAAGATAATCGAGAGATTAGAAAAGAACCGATAGAGACTGATTCGAATAACAATACGATTTGGATTTAATTCAGATCAAC
>NZ_MUGR01000060.1:0-59238 GCF_002217195.1 Flavobacterium aquidurense
TTTAACTTTAAAAAAACACAATTTAAAAAAACAACTTCTTAACAATAGATATTTACAAAACAAAATCGGATTTTACCGAGCATATTATTAAAAACAAAAATATCTAATGCAAAAAAATTCATTATTTAAATCACATAAGAAAATTTAAGTAAAGCCTAAAAAAATCGCACAAAAACACGAAACCGCAAAGAGATATAAGAAAAACTTTGAGACGAGCTATTCTATAAATCTTTGCGGCTTCACGTCTTTTTGAGCAAAAAAAAACTTACGCACTTTTGTTAAAAAACAAAAAAACCGGGAAATCTAATTAAAGACCCCCGGTTTCAAAAACAGAAAACTAATTCAATTTAAAATCTGTCCCAAAATATTTTTGTTGTCATTGCATCTCCTCCAATAGCAGTAGCTGCTGCTTCATAATTATCTTTATTCAGCGTTTTATCAAAAAGTGAATAAATAACACGAACCGGCACCTTTCCCTGTGCCGCATCGACTGCGGTAGAAGGCGCTTTCAAAATAGGAAAATCTAATCTTCTGTATTCTGTCCAGGCTTCAAATCCTCTATTGTAGTACGCGATCCAGAGTTGGTAGGCAATTTTTTCTTTAGGTGTTCCGGTGGCTGTTGCAAAATCAACATCAGTTCTACTGGCATAAGTGTGCGCATCGGCATCGGCAATTCCCCAAAAATGCATACTTGCCAAAACTCCTTTTTTATAATACTCATCTGCAGTTCCTCCTACATTAAAACCTCTATTCGCGGCATCAGCCAATAAAAAACAAGTTTCTGTATAGTCAAAAATAACTCCCGGATTCGTTTTCTCCTTTAATCTTGGCCCTACATTAGAAAAATCATTATACGCTACCTGTTTCGCATAAGGAGCTCCTTTATAAACTCCTCCTTTTTTAGAAAGCGGATTAAAGAAAACATCACGCCTTGGATCTTCTTTGGCATTCAGTTCATTAACAAAAAATTCTGTAGGCACAGTCTGTTGTTCGTTTACCAAAGTATTGTACAAAGGATTCATATCCGTAATTGATGAAAAATACTGAAACAATGCAGTCTGGCTTTCATTTGTCATTACGCCTGAATTGTAGGCACTTTCTATTATGCTTTTGGCTTTTGCAGGCTCTACGTCAGCAAGATGCAATCCTAGTTTTAGTTTCACACTATTGGCTAGTGTTTTCCAGTTCGCTACATTTCCTTTGTATATCAAATCTGCTTTGCCAAAACTTTCCTGAGAACCATCCATATTTGCAATTGCAGCATCTAATCGGGATGCCAAATCCAGATAAATGGTTTTCGCATCATCATATTTAGGAAGCGGATGCCCTACAATGTCTAAGGCTTCGCTATACGGAACATCCCCAAACAAATCGACAAGCGTTTGATATGCCATAACAATCTGAACTTCAAGAATTGCAATTTTATTTTTCTTAATGGCGATATCAACCGCACCAAGTGCTTCTTTCTCCTTAATTTGCTTTTGCGCTTTTGTCAAATCCTGCAAAACATCTCTATACAATATAACCGAATGGGAGTTCCCTAAATTCCTTCTTTCCTGATTGTAATTCACCTCATCTGTATAGGTTGTGCTTGTCCAATATTGTGCATATCCTCTAAAATTGTTGTCATTTACAGAGGCATTCGTTAGGAAATAGGCATAATTTACCTGGGAACTCGTCATTAAAGCGCCGGGCAAAACAGTTGTATAGGCTTTTTTATCCTGATTTAACTCCTCTAAATTATCACACGAAGCAACAGAAAGTAAAATGGCTCCTGCAAAAAATATTGTTTTTACTATTTTCATCTTGTTTGTTTTTTAGAATTGAACTTTCATATTAAAGTTGTACTCTTTTGATGTAGGCAAAACTCCGGTTTGAAATCCCTGAAGATTTCCTGAAGACATTCCCGCTTCCGGATCTGCATAAGGTAAATTTTTACTAATGATCCATAAGTTAGATCCGTTTACGGCAAAAATTATACTGCTCATAAAAGTCTTTGAAAGGTATTTTGAAGGCAATCTGTAGCTCAATCCAACCTCACGTAATTTTACATAAGATGCATCGTATACATATTGCTGCTCCGGCATCGAGTCATAGAAAGAATATCCGTCAGCGCCTGTTACACTTACCACTTTATTATTTGGGGTTCCGTCTTCTTTTACACCCGGCAATAAAATTCCTCCGCCATCTGCCAGCGGATCTCTTTGCGGATTTCCTAAATGATTATTACTTACTGTACTTTCATATATTCCGGTAGTATGTCCATAACGTTGGTCTAATGAATACACATCTCCTCCTTTTTTAACATCGATTAAGAAATTAAATGTGAAGTTTTTATAGGTTAAAACGTTATTAACCCCACCAATCCAATCCGGATTTATGTCACCAATTGTCGCTCCGGCAGTTTGTAAATATTTTCCATTGGCACGAATCACTTTTTCTCCGTTTAAATATGTAAATCCTGAACCAATAAGCTGTCCAACCGGTTTTCCAACCTCAGCAACATAACCTACCCCCTGAAAAGATCCTAACGATATTCTGTCAGCTCCTCCTAATGAGATTACTTCATTTTTATTGGTAGACCAGTTTACTTTTGCTTCCCACGAGAAGTCTTTGGTTTTTACCGGAACTATTGTCATTGTTGCCTCAAATCCCTTATTCTGAACATCACCTGCATTGATATAAGCTCTCGTATATCCTGTTTGTGATGGTGTTTCGATAGAAAGAATTTGATTTGTAGTATTCGTTTTGTAGTAAGAAAAATCAAAACCTAATCTGTTTTTAAACAATTTTACCTCAATACCTGCCTCAATACCTTTTGTTAGCTCGCTTTTTAAATTAGCGTTACTTTTTTCATTTTCTGTAGAAAAACGAATTCCGTCAGGACCAAAATTATCATTCTTGGGATACGTTGCAATCGTTTTTCCAAAAGGTGCATCATTTCCTGTTTCTGCATAATTCAGACGCAGTTTTCCAAAAGACAACCAATCTGTTTTGATATGATTACTGAAGATATAAGTTCCCGTGATAGAAGGATACGAATAGGTATTATTATCTTCCGGCAATGTTGATGACTGATCTACACGGTAAGTTCCTTCTAAGAAATAAGTGTCTAAAAAGTTAAAACTTGCATTGGCATAGACACTATTTGTTCCTAAAGTTGTCTGAAACTCTTCAGGACTATTTATTTTATCAATCGAATTATTCAAAGCATAAATTCCCGGCACCACTAATCCTCCATTAGTTCTGGCGTATATAGAAGTGGCAATGGAGCGTCTTGAATTTCCTCCAATCATTCCGTTGAATTTGATTCCTTCTGTAATATCAGTTTTGAAATTCAAAATCAAATCAAAATTGACTTCTCTAAAATTTTTATCATATCTTGAGTATTGTCCAAGTGCATTTGGAGTTCTTTTTGATCCCACTGCAATGCGCTCTTCCTGCATCTGATGATAATAATCAACCGCGCCTTTACCAGTAATATCAAACCAGTCGTTTACTTGTGTAGTCAAAGCTACGTTTCCAAAAAAACGATCACGATTTAAACTGTTGTAGTTGTTGTATCTTTGAAAATAAGGATTATCGTGAAACTGTAATGTTAAATCAGTAGGTCCTGCCACACTCCAGGTTGTATTTGCTCCTGTCAGATTATAGGCATCTCTTAATTCCTTAAAATCTACGCTTGTTGAATACCATTGTCTGATACTACTTAAAAAATTATTTCCTCCATCACCATACCCTGTTTCATTCATTCCTTTTGCATTTGCCTTTAAGTAGTTGGCAGAAGCTGATATTTTGGTCTTAGGCTTCAGGTTGTAACTCGCTGAGAAATTAAAATTATCTTTACGATTCTCACTATTGGGTAAAATTCCCTGATCCTGGTTGTAATTGGTGTAGCCAAATCTCAAATCACCATTTTCATTAGATCCTGCAACTGCTACATTATTAACAAACGTTACACTATTCTGATAGAAACTATTTGGATTATTCTGCACGGCTTTCCATGGTGTTGCTTTTCCATAACCCGGTAATTCAGGATAAAATGAACTCCAATTGTAAACCAATAAATTAGGATCAAACTTTGGCCCCCATGAAGCATCATCAGTTGCAGCATAAGGATGCACGCCACTACCCAAATTTACCGTCCCGTAAAAATCACCGTATCCACCGCCATATTGATTTTGATATTCCGGTAATGTTTTTTTATCAACTACACCAATAGTTACTCCGGAGCTAAAAGTTACTCCCAAACCACCTTTAGATTTACTTCCTTTTTTTAGGGTTACTAAAATTACGCCGTTTGAAGCTCTTGAACCGTACAATGCTGAAGCCGCAGATCCTTTTAGAACGTTCATGGTTTCGATATCATCGGGATTAATATCTGCAGCAGCATTTCCGTAATCATACCCACCGGTGTTTCCTCCTCTTTTTTGATCATCACTATTGGTATTATCATTATTTAGCGGAATCCCGTCTACGATCCACAATGCCTGATTGTTTCCAGTTAGCGAAGTAGTACCACGAATAATCACATTGGTTGAACCTCCAATATTATTATTTCTTCTGATTTGAACACCGGCAATTTTACCCGAAATTGAGTTGGCTACATTACCTGTATTTACTTTTGTGAGATCCTCACCTTTTATTTCCTGAGTGGCATATCCAAGAGATCTCTTTTCTCTTTTAAGCCCTAAAGCCGTAACAACAACTTCTTTAAGATTTTCAGATTCTCCGGATAAAGCGACATCTAGAGTGTTTTTTACAGCTTTTATTTCCTGGGTTTTCATCCCGATATAATTAAAGACCAGTACAGCATTCGGATTTGCCTTAATAGAATATTTTCCGTCAAAATCTGTTTGAGTTCCTGTTTTGGTTCCTTTGATCAACACACTTGCACCCGGTAAAGGCACCCCCGCATTATCTTTAACAATTCCTGATACAATCCGCTCTTGTGCAAGCGCAAATTGTGCTAGCAGTACAAAAAAAAGTACTACCGTTTTTCTTTGAAAAAACTTGAGTTTCATAAAATGGTTTTATAATTAGTATTGGCAAATATTTTGCTTTTTTGATAATTTTTATGATAATATATTACCACAAAAACCGATTATATTACCCTTTAATTACATAATTATTATTTTTACATGTATTATCTTATCATTTAAAAACAACTCGTTTTTTTATTGAAATTTTCTTAATTCGAATACATTGCAAAACAAAAAAGGGAGGATTTCTTTTTACAGAAATTCTCCCTTTTTTTATCAGTATAAAAGTATTTTTATTTTGCTCCAGGCGGACATTTTTCTTCGATAAATTTTATAAATGTATCTATTAAATGCTTTCTTGTTCCTTCTCCTTCATAAATAGAATGAGAACGATTTGGGTAAACCATCAGATCAAACACTTTATCGTATTTTATAAATTCATTAATCAGGACTTCAGCGTTTTTGTAATGAACATTATCATCGCCAGTTCCGTGAATGTAGAGCAGGTTTCCCTTTAAATTCTTTGCATACGTTATGGGTGAAGCCTGAATATAGGCCGCTTCATTTTCATCTGGCAGCCCCATATAACGTTCTGTATAAATATTATCATAAAAGTGCTGATCTGTAACGGCCGCAATAGCTACGCCGGTTTTGTATATTTCAGGATACTGAAACATCAGGTTCAGGGTAACAGCACCGCCGCCGCTCCATCCGTGAACAGCAACTCTGTTGGTATCAATAAAATTCCATTTCAAAATTTCCTTTGCCGCCATCGCCTGGTCGCGGGTATTGATAATTCCTATATTTTTATAAATTGACTTTCGCCATTTGGTTCCTTTTAATACCGGCGTTCCCCTGTTGTCCATCGCAATTCCAATATATCCTTTTGGAATTAGCAAATCTATAAATCCGTTAAAATAAGGCATATCATTCGCTACGGAAGCCATTGGTTCTCCATAGACATAAAAAAATAACGGGTATTTTTTTGACGGATCAAAATCAAGAGGTTTTGCCATAATTCCATCCATTCCAACACCATCAATAGTCGTCACTTTAAACTTTTCCAAAGAAAAATTACGGGCAGGTTTCGTAAAAACATCTGCTTCTTTTGGCAGTATTTTTTTATGTCCGGACAGTAAAACTAAGCGCGTATTTAAATCCCTGTTGATATTAGAATTGGTATGCCTGGCATACGCACCGTCTGTAGAAAACTCATATTGATTAGTTCCTTCAAATATTTCAGGAGTTACTCTTTTTGTTTTACGGGAATTCAGATTTGTTTCATACAAATAGCGCTGCGTTGCATCTTTAGGACTTGCGATATAGTAAATTGATTTTGTTTTATCATTATAGGCTTTAAAATAAGCATCGAAATTTCCGGTTGTAACGAGTACTTTTTTCTTTCCGTCAAGGCTGATTTTATAAATCTGCATCCAGCCATCAGCATCAGAACTCCATAAAAAAGCTTTGCCATTGTCTACAAACTGACACGGAAAACCATCATAAACTCCTGAGGAAATATCAAAAACATCGATCCACTGAGCTGATTTTTCCTGATAAATCAAATTTGCTTTTCCCGTTTGTGCATTGCAATTGTAAATCGAAGCCTGATTTTGATGTCTGTTAAGCTGAATCACCATTACCGCATCTTTGGCAACCCACTCCATACGAACCAAATAATTATTATCAGGCTCTCCCGGAATATCCAGCCAATTTGTTTTTAAAGAACCAATATCAATAACCCCAATTTTTACAGATGACGGTTTTTCACCCGCTTTAGGATATTCTACAGGAACCACGAACGGATACAAAGCATCCGTGTTATTGATCATTAAATGAAATTTTGTCTCTGAAGCATCAACACGCCAATAGGCAATACTTTTTCCGTCAGGGCTCCAACGAAAACCGTCGCGAGCAGCAAGTTCTTCTTCATAAACCCAGTCAAAAGTTCCGTTGATTACCTTATCACTTCCATCTGTTGTCAAAGGAATTATTTTACCCGAAGCCAGATTCTCCAAATAAATATTGTGTTTAGAAACGTAAGCAACGTTTTCATTATCATTAGAAAATTTAGCAAACATTAATGAAGACTCTTCTAAATTTGCACCTAATTTTCTTCCTTTTCCTGTAGCTAAATCAAAAAACCAGTAATCACCTCTGGTATTGGCTCTCCATACTTTTTTTGAATTGGTGTAAACCAGCACTTTTGTCTTATCCTGATTCCATACCAAATTTTCAATTGCTCCGCTGAAACCTGAATTTTTCAATTGCTGACCGGTTAAAACGGTCCTGTTTTCATTTAATTTATCAACATCATAAACGAGTACATTCTGATCTGAATTTACCCAGAATGAATGTGAATTAGGCAGCCATTTTAATTCATTAATATCAATACCTGTTTGGGCAAATAGACTTGTACAAACAAAAAAGAGCAGTAAAAAGTGTTTTTTAATCATGGTTTATTACGTATTTATAAGCTGTTCTATTTCTATAATTTCGATTGGTATTTCTTCAGATAAATTGATATTTCCGTTTTCTGTCAGTAAATAATCATTTTCTAAACGGCAGCCAATTCCTTCTTCACGAATATAAATTCCGGGCTCACAAGTTAAGACCATTCCTTTTTCGAAAGGTTTTGAATACAAGCCAACATCGTGAACATCAAGCCCTAAATAATGTGCTGTTCCGTGCATGAAATATTTTTTGTAAGCCGGTTTTTCAGGATCCTGAGAAGCTATTTCTTCTAAAGTAATCAATTTCAGTTTAACCAATTCTGCCTCGATCAGATTGGCCATCTGCAATTCGTAATCTTTTGACAAAACGCCGGGTTTCAAAAACTTTGATCCTTCTTTTAAACAATACAAAACCGATTCGTAAACTTCTCTCTGACGTGCTGAGAATTTTCCGTTTACCGGAAGACAACGTGTGATATCTGAATTATAATTGGCATAACAAACACCAAAATCTACCAAAATCATTTCACCATCTTTACAAACAGAATCATTGGTATTATAATGAAGCGCACAGGCATTTTTTCCTGAAGCCACAATAGGTTTGAACGCATGGCGATTTCCTCCGTTTTTTATATATTGATACGCCAGTTCTGCTTCTAATTCATATTCTTTTACCTCCGGTTTTACCGCTTTCAAAAGTCCTTTGAATCCTTTTACACTTATCGAAATTGCTTTTCGAATCAAATCAACTTCTTCATCTGATTTTATTGGCCGTAAGTCTCGGGTAATTTTAGCCACACGCTCGTAGTGGTGCAATGGATATTTTTGTTTGCACCACTGAATCATTCGATCCTGACGCGTATTCATTTCTGAAGTTATTCTTTTGATGTGCTCGTTATGCCCTAAATAAATTGTATCTGCTTCAAAAGCAAAAAGCTGTATCGTCTTTTCGAATTCATGAATCCATTTGACATTTTTAATTCCAGAAATAGCCGAAACTTTTTCTTTGCTCAAAAAATCGCCATCCCAAATCAACGTTTGTTCACTAACTTCTTTTACAAATAAAATGGCCCGGTTTTCTTCTTTAAAAGCATCCGGATAAAGCACTAAAATCGTTTCATCCTGTTCAATTCCTGACAAATAAAACAAATCATTGTTTTGCGCAAAACCCATTACGTCATCTGCATTGTTAGGCATTACATCATTCGAAGTAAGGATTGCCAAACTGTTATTTTGCATTTTTGCTATAAACCGTTTTCGGTTATTTTCAAACAAAGAAACCGGAATTGAATCGTATCTCATATTTTATAATTGAAACATTTTAGTATCTACAGAAGTTGTTTTGCCTGAAATAATCTCCGTGATTATTTTTCCTGTTGCCGGCGCGAGGCTTAAACCCATCATGGCGTGTCCGGTGGCAAAAGTCAAATTTACAACTTTTTTCGATCGGGTAATAATGGGCATTCCGGAAGGCGTACAAGGCCGGAATCCAAACCAGGTTTCTTTTTCTTCGGGCATTCCAATTTCCAATTCCGGATAAAAATCGTTGATACTATTTACAATTCCCTGCAGTCTGTTTTTATTGATTTTAGTATCTCCGGTATGGGTGATTTCCATAGTGCCTCCAAAACGAATATCATTATTCATAGGGGTTACGGCAACTTTTCCTTCGCATAAAATAGACGGAATTGAAGGCTTATGGCTTTTATCTTTTAAAGTAAAACTGTATCCTTTTCCCGGTAAAATTGAAATCGAAATTCCAAGTTTTTTTGCCAGTGAAGGACTCCACGAACCGGCTGCCAAAATCACTTCGTCTGTGTCAAATGTACCTTTGTCCGTTATAATTTTTGTAATTTTATTGTGGTCAAAAACAAAATCCTGTACCGTTGTGGCCGAATGGATTGCGACTTTTAAGTGTTCTAATTCCTTTTTAATAAACTGAAGGAATTTTTGAGGATACAAATGCGCATCACTTTTATAATGAACAGCTCCAAGAACATCCGTTTTTGTCCCTTTCTCTAATTTAGAAACGTCCGCTGCTGAAAGATAATCGACTTTCAAACCCAGCTTTTCAGCTTCTCTTCCTTCAAGAAACATTTCATGTCCCACTTTTTCTGTTTTGTACAACATCAAAAGCCCTTTCTCTTCATAGAAAAAAGAATTATTTTCTTTTGCAAAATCCTGATACAATTCTTTACTTAATAAAGATAAATCTCTTAATGCAGGCATTGCTTTTTCTACATGTTTGGCATTCGCATGTTTATAGAACTGAAGCCCCCACTTGATTAAATCTGCATCTAATCTTGGTTTTACATAAAACGGACTTTGACTGTTAAACATCCATTTCATTCCCTGGGCAATCATTCCGGGTTGCGCCAGCGGAATAATATGCGACGGCACAATCATTCCGGCGTTTCCATAAGAACAGCCGTCATCCATCTCCGACTGATCGAAAATGGTCACCTCATATCCTTCTTTGGCAAGATAATAAGCTGAACACAATCCTATTATACCTCCTCCAATTATACTTACTTTTTTCATTGAGACAGAATTAAAAAATTCATTGAAGGAAATCTTATATTCCCCTTCAATGAATCTAAATTTTTAATAATTTTTAAATTACCTGAAAACCGTATGCATACGGATCATCAGTTTCATCGATCATAATGGTATTGTAGCCGTACACTTTTGCCCAGCCCTGAATGCTTGGTACAATTGCAGGAATTTCTCCAATACTGGTTTCTTCTACAGCTCTGCCAATAAATTTACTGCCAATATAACTTTCGTGAATAAAATCTTCACCTAATTTCAGTTTTCCTTTAGCGTGCAATTGGGCAATTCTTGCTGAAGTTCCGGTACCGCAAGGCGAACGATCTATGGCTTTGTCTCCATAAAAAACGGCATTTCTTCCTGATGACGACGGGTCTAAAGGTTCACCTGTCCATAACATATGTGTTACATCACGAATGGTATCATTTTGCGGATGGATAAAATAATCCGGATATTTTGCATTGATGCGCTTGCGGACTTCCTGACTGAACTGAATTATTTTGCTTGCAGTAAAATTATGAATTCCGGAGAAATTTTCCTGCGGATCTACAATCGCATAATAATTCCCGCCATACGCCACATCAAAAGTAATTTCGCCCAATTCAGGACAGTCAATAGTCAAACCTTCTGCTGCCAGATATGACTTTACATTGGTCAAACGTACCCAATCTACTTTTCCTAAAGTTTGTTGGTATTCGATATTAACCAAACCTGCCGGAGCTTCCATTTTTATTTTTCCGGGTATTTTTGGCGTTATCAAACCTTCTTCAATGGCAATTGTGATGGTGCCAATTGTTCCGTGACCACACATGGGCAGGCAACCGGAAGTTTCGATAAACAAAATTCCAAAATCATTCTCAGGATCGCTTGGCGGATACAGGATGCTCCCGCTCATCATATCATGACCGCGGGGCTCAAACATTAATCCTTTGCGAATCCAGTCAAATTCTTTTAAAAAATGCTGACGTTTTTCGCTCATATTAGCGCCTGTCAAATTGGGACCTCCGCCAGCCACAACTCTCACAGGATTTCCGCAAGTGTGTGCATCTACACAAAAAAAAGTTTTCTTTGCCATTATTTTACCTGAGATTTTGTTTGAATATTATTTAGCGTTCTTAAAATTTGCAGTGGATTTTCGTTTTGTAATTCCGCAGGCAACAACTCATTTGGCCAATTCTGGTAACTAAATGGCCGCACCCAACGATTAACAGCATGAATACCAACTGCAGTAAATCTTGAATCGGAAGAAGCCGGATAAGGACCTCCGTGAATCATTGCCGGACAAACTTCGACTCCTGTAGGAACGCCATTAAAAATCAAACGCCCTACCCGGTTTTGCATTGCCGCAATCAATTTATTGTATTGCTTTAATTCATTCAGTTCTCCGATAATCGTTCCTGTCAATTGTCCGTCTAATTGATTGATAATTTTCAGTAACTGCTCTTGATCGTCGCATTGTACCAGTATCGAAAATGGTCCAAAAACCTCATGACTTAATGTTTTATTCTCTAAAAAGCTTTTACCGTCTACAGTCAAAATTTTCTGCACTCCATAATTAGCAGGTGCTCCACCTTGATACTCTGCAATTTTCGAAACCCCTTTTTGAGCCATCATAGTTGCAGTTCCTTCTTCAAAACTATTTTTCATTGAAGGATGCAACATACAAAACGGTTCTATTTTTTCAATGGCTTTTGCTAATTCTTCTGCAAATTTATTTAACTCAGCCCCTTTGATTCCAATTAACAAACCCGGATTGGTACAAAACTGACCTGCACCAAGGGTAATTGATCCTGCGTAAGCAGTTGCCCATTTTTGACTATTCATTGCTAATGCTTTAGGCAAAAACACAACAGGATTTACACTTCCCATTTCAGCAAACACCGGAATTGGTTCAGGTCGTTGTGCAGCAAGATCGAATAAGGCTCTTCCGGCACGAATACTTCCTGTGAAACCAACCGCTTTTACCAAAGGATGTTTTACCAAACTAGTGCCAAGCGTTGTTCCGCCTCCTACAAGATTAGAGAAAACTCCTTCGGGCATATTTGTTTTTTGTGCTGCTTTAAGGATTGCCGAAGCAACCATCTCACCTGTACCCACATGCATCGAGTGACTTTTTACAATTACAGGACAACCCGCAGCCAAAGCCGAAGCTGTATCTCCGCCCGCTGTTGAAAATGCAAACGGAAAATTACTTGATCCAAAAACCACAACAGGTCCTAAGGGCACCAGCATTTTGCGTAAATCTTCTTTTGGAGCCGGAACTCTCTCCGGTATTGCAGTATCAATTGCAGCCTGAACCCAGCTCCCTTCGGCAAGCATTTGAGCAAATGAACGCAACTGACCAACCATTCTGCCGCGTTCCCCCTCTGACCGACCCATCGGGAATCCGGATTCACTGCAATACTGTACTAACAAATTATCTCCTAAAGCTAAAACTTCATCTGCAATAGCGTTCAAAAAATTAGCTTTTTCAAGGCCGGAACAATTTTTATAAGTTCCAAACGCCTGATGAGCCAACGTAACAGCCTCTTCTATTTCGTCCTGAGTTGCTTCTGTAAAGACCCAGGGATTTTCGATATCTAACTGCGGATTATATGTTTTGAATTTTTTTTCTCCTGCGGCTTTAAGTTTACTTCCCACATAATTTTTTCCTGTAATCATATTTTCTTTTTTGTTTTTTGAATCCATACTTTACCATTCTTAAAAGAAGAAAAATGCAAAAGCAATGCGATCCACCTGTGATTACAAATTTTTATAATCCGGCAATTCCGGTCTCGACTCTAATGATCTGGCAATAATTCCTAAAACATGTTCTCTTTCAGCTCCACGAAGCGGCAATCTTGGCGCACGAACATTTTCTGTTCCAATTCCTGTTGCTACTTCTGCAAGCTTGATATTCTGAACTAAAAAAGAAGTGATATCTAATTCTAACAAAGGCAAAAACCATCTGTATATTTTCAGCGCTTCATCAATTCGGCCTGCTTTGGCCAATTTGTAAATCGCAACGGTTTCTCTCGGAAAAGCATCTACCAAACCTGAAACCCATCCGTGAGATCCCATCAATAAACTTTCTAAAGCCAGTGTATCTACTCCTGATAATATCTTTAAACGATCTCCAAAACGGTTGATCATTCTTGTAACATTCGAGATATCCCTTGTCGATTCTTTTACGGCCTGAATATTATCGAATTTCAAAAGTTCTTCAAACATATCCAGCGAAACTTCAATTTTATAATCAACTGGATTATTGTAAACCATTATTGGAAGTGAAGTATTTTTAGCTACTTCAGAGAAAAAAGTGACTGTTTCATAATCAGAAGCTTTATAGCGCATTGGAGGCAGCATCATCAATCCTTTTGCTCCATCCTGTTCTGCTTTATTGGCTGCCAGGATTGCTCCGCGGGTAGTTTGTTCCGCAATATTCATTATCACCGGTACCCGATTGTTGACCATGCTAACAGTGCCTGTAACCAACTCTCTTTTTTCTTCTTCTAAAAGTGTGCTGGCTTCTCCCAAGGTTCCGCCAAGAATTATTCCTTCAACGCCTGCGTCTAATTGTGCTTTTAAATTTACCTCAAACATTCTGAAGTCTAATTTGTCATCTGCAGTAAATTTTGTCGTTACTGCCGGCATTACGCCTTTCCATTGAATACTCATAATATTGATTTTAATTATGACCAAAATTATTTATATTGAACAAAGCAGGAGACTTGTAAATTACCTTAAAATGATATTATTTTACCACATATATAACATTTACGCAAAAAATTAACCAATATATTACCATTTTCTTATTGAAATAAAATATATTTGAAGTAACTAACCCAACCAACCCATGAAAGTTTTTCCATTCAAAATCCCAAAATCGGGAGAAGATCCGCTTATATATCAAGAAGACAGAGAACTTGTTTTTTACGACAAACTTCACCAGCACGAAGAGATCCAGATCAGTTTTATAGAAAAAGGTGAAGGTGCTATTTTTGCAGGTGATGCCATTTCGCACTACAGAGAAGGCAACATATTAGTAATTGGAAGTAATTTACCGCATGTTTTCAGAAGTGAAGTCAGAGAAAATGAAGGATCAGTAATGCATACCTTATTTTTTACAACGAACTCTTTTGGAAAAGATTTTTTTAATTTGAGTACTTTCAAAAATATACATCCTTTTTTAGAGAACAGTAAAAATGGATTTATCATTCATAATGCCCCAAAAAAAATAACAAAGTCTTTTAAGAAATTAAAAGGAGCTGATAATTATGAGCGCTTCATTCTATTTTTAGAAATCATGAAGTGGCTTTCGAACAACGATAAAGAATACCTTTCGAATCATTTATACGATAAAAAAATCACCGATAATGAGGGGAAAAGGATGCAGACCGTTTTCGAGCACGTAATGACAAACTTTAGCAAAAACATAAATTTAGACGAAATTGCCTCGATCGCCAATATGACTAAAAATGCTTTTTGCCGGTATTTTAAAGTCCGGACGAACAAGTCTTTTTTTCAGTTTTTAATAGAAGTAAGAATTGAGCATGCTTCAAAGTTATTAGCCAATAACAGTGAACTTTCTGTTCTGGAAATTGCTGAATTGTGTGGTTTTAATAACATCTCAAATTTCAATAGAAAATTTAAAGAATTAAAGCAAAACTCTCCTTTACAATATCGAAAGTTAAACTTGTAAACTACCTCACGATTTTTACCGCAAAATACGTTAAGGTTTAATTTTACATTGTGTTTTATAAAAAGCTTGTATGAAAAGACTTTGCGCCGTTTTGCGGTTAAAAAACTATTCCATCGAAAGCCTTGTCATTATAGGATAATGATCTGAATTTTCGAAATCGGGAAAGCTTTCAAATTGCTTCACTTTCATTTTACTGTCTGTAAAAATATAGTCGATTCGCGCAGGATAATAACGAAACTTATAAGTTGCTCCAAAGCCTTCTCCTGCTTCTTCAAAAGCATCTTTTTGTTTTCCTTTTATACTTCTGTAAACGTATGAAAAAGGACTATTATTCATGTCTCCGCAAATAATAAATGGAGTTTTACATTTTTTAATATTTTCCTTAAAAATTTCAGCCTGTTCTTGCTGCTGTCTGAAACCTTTACTGATTCGGGTATAAATAAGCTGTGATTTTTCCTGATTGACATTATCAATATCATTGGAGATATCACTAACATCGGGTGAAATTTTAATCGATTGCAAGTGCATATTATACACCCTGATTACATCTTTCCCTCGCTTGATATCAGCATAAATTACGTTATTATCAGAATTCGGAAAAATGATTTTTCCTTCGAATATAATAGGGAATTTTGAAAAAATCGCCTGACCGGTTTTAATTTGTTTTCCGTCAATAAAAATATAACGGTGCGGATATACTTTTAAATCGATGTGTGCTGAATTTGAATATTCCTGAATACAGAGAATATCCGGATCTTTCTCATCGATAAAAGCCTTGATATTAGACGGAATATCGTCACGATCCAGCCATTTAAACACATTAAAAAGACGCACATTATAACTCATTACGGAGAAGTCTTTTTCATCGCGAACATATTCTTTAGCCGAAAATTTATAAAACTTACTGATAAATGTAATTCCGGTTAATAATACCAAACCAGACAATATAAGGCGTTTTTTAAACTGAATCGCCCAATAAATGAAGAACAATCCATTCAGTACAAAAAAAACGGGCATAAAGAGGGTAAGCACCGATAAAAGCGGAAAACTTTTAGGTGCAAGAAAAGGTAAAATATAGATACTAAAAGTCACTACAGTCAGTACTATATTCAAAAAGAACATTATTTTATTAAACCACGAAAGGTTTTTCATATTTTCTTGCTAAAAGGATTATTTTCCAGCTTTAAATAAAAACTCTTTTTCTTCTTTTGTCAGACAGTCATATCCGGACTGGCTAATTTTGTCTAAAATTTCATCGATTTGTTGCTGCGTTTTATCTTTCGTAACAATTCTTGACGTCACTTTTTCTGTAGGTTTTTGATAATTCTTATGAACTTTTGTAAAAGGGGTCTTAGGGGATTTTTTGAAAAGATTGGTAAAAAAATCCAGTGTTCTGGAAACTATTATACTCAGATCTGTACCATTTTGAAGCAATTTTATAAATATAAAACCAAAAAGGGCTCCCGCTAAATGCGAAATATGCCCGCCGGTATTCTCCAGTCTGAACTGCATCAGATCAAGAACAAGAATTACAGCTGTAATATGCCAAAGTTTAACATTACCAATAAGCAATAAACGAACACCCATTAAAGGCTGATAAGCCGTTACCGCAACTAAAATTGCCATTATCGCAGCCGAAGCACCAACAATAATACCCGGCATATCCAGAAAGTAAAAACTCAGAGAAAACACAACACCGGAGAAAACAGCTCCTAAAATATACAAGCCTAAATATTGTTTCTGAGTAAAAAAGGTCAGGAATAAATTGCTTGCAAAATTCAACACCATCATATTGAACAGCAAATGAAAAAAGGAGGAATGAAAAAACGCGTACGTCAAAAAAGTCCAGGGCTTAAACATAAACACATTTGGATCTGACGATAATGCCAGCCAGTCTGGATATGCAAAACCGCCACCGGAGTATTGATAAAAGAACACTAATGAGATCGCAAAACAGGCAACGTTCCAGTAAATAACACGCATTGCTATACCGCCTAATTTGTACTGTAGTTTTAAATCATCAAGAATATTCATACTGTCTCTTTTCGTTTTTATTTTTCGCTATTAAAATTAAAAATTAATTCCAACGATTACCATTAAACTGATTCTTTTTCCAGTACCACATGATTAAAAATCCAGTCAAAGCGCCTCCAACATGCGCAAAGTGAGCAATTCCGGTACCGCCGTTTCCAAACAAAGAATTTCCTTTGAATCCCAAAAATAAATCTATTGCTAAAATAACCGGAACAAAATACTTCGCCTTAATTGGAATTGGAATAAACATTAAAGCCAGCTCAGCTTTAGGAAACATAAAGGCAAATGCCGTTAACAATCCGTAAATAGCACCTGATGCACCAACAACTGTCCCGATATAAGCACTCGTAAAACTATTGAATTGAGAAACCGAAACTAAATCCTGCCATCTGGTATCTATTTTTCCTTCACTCAGAAGTTTCAGAATCTCCTCTTTATGATATCCGTTTGCCATTAAAGTACTTAATGTATCCTGAAAAGAATAGTAATTTACCAAAGTATGCAATAATGCAGAACCTAAACCACACGAAATATAAAAAAACAAGAACTTTTTACCTCCCCAGAAATGCTCTAAAGCTGATCCAAAAGAAACCATAGCAAACATATTGAAAGCAATATGCATAATACTGCCATGCATAAACATATGCGTGATAGGCTGCCATGCCTTGAAACTTGGATTTTCAGGAAAAAACATAGCAAAATACTCGTACGATACCGGCACTAATTGTGAACCAATAAAAAAGATGATATTGATTATCAATAATTGTTTTACAACGGGAGTCATATTCATCATAAGGCAAACTTTTTATCTATATCTTCAACACGCATAGTGATGAAAGTAGGTTTTTGAAAAGGTGAAATATTTGGATCTTTACAAGCAAACAAACCGTTTACCAGATTATCTTGTTCTTTCTCGGTTAAGTAAGATCCTGTTTTAACCGCTAAACTTTTAGCCATCGATTTCGCGATAGTATCATTCTGACTGTAACTGCTTGCCGGAATTCCGTCTTGCAAATCACTTAATAATTGTTCTATTACCATCGAAACTTCACTTTCTGTAATATTTACAGGAATTCCTGAAATCACGATATGATCTGTTTTTGCCTCTTCAAAAACAAAACCGGTTGTTTCTAATGAAGGTTTCAATTCTTCGATTAATGTCATTTCATCAGAAGAATAAAACAAATCCAAAGGAAATAACAATTGCTGACTTGAGGCCTGATTCACCGTCATATTCAATAAAAACTGCTCGTATAAAATGCGTTGATGCGCACGTTGCTGATCAACGATTACCATTCCTGATTTTATTGGCGAAACAATGTATTTTTTATGAATCTGGTACGTTCCCTGACTTGCCTGTTCAATCTCATTATCATTGAACAATGACGAAGTTACTTCTTCATTTTCAAATGTAAAAGGCGAACTTTCAATTGTATCTGTTTCTAAACCTACATACAAACTTTCCCAGGTTGCTGTTGGCTCTACTCTTTTATTATATCCGGAATAAGAACCGGAACCTGATCCGGAACTAAAATTAGAACCCGAAGTAAAACCTGAGCCCGATCCGGAACCTGATTTAGAATAATGCTGATTGGTTTTATCGTCTGTAAACGGATTAAAAGTTCCATCTACCTGAATTGTTGGCGTTTCTCCTTCTAAATCTTTATAATGATATGGCGTATCTAAATTAGCATCACGATCAAAATCAAGAACGGGTGCTACGTTAAACTGCCCTAAACTGTGTTTGATTGACGCTCTTAAAATAGCATACAAAGCTTGTTCGTCATCAAACTTAATTTCAGTTTTAGTAGGATGAATATTGATATCTATAGTATTTGGAGGAACTTGCAAATACAGGAAATAGCTGGGCTGTGAACCGTCTTTCAGAAGCCCGTCATAGGCAGCCATTACCGCATGATGCAGATAACCGCTTTTAATGAAACGATCATTTACAAAAAAGAACTGCTCTCCCCTGCTTTTCTTGGCAAATTCAGGTTTACAAACAAATCCCTGAACATTTATAATCTCCGTGTCTTCATTGACAGGGACTAATTTCTCATTGGTTTTACCGGACATAATCCCAACAATACGCTGACGCGAACCTGCAGCCGGCAGATTGTACATCTCGCTGCCGTTATGATAAAACGTAAAATGAATATTGGGGTGTGCCAAAGCTACACGCTGAAATTCATCCATAACATGACGAAATTCAACCGTATCTGACTTTAAGAAATTACGACGGGCGGGAATATTAAAAAACAGATTTTTAACCGCAAACGAAGTTCCCTTTGGCAAAACTGCTACTTCCTGAGAGATGAATTTACTTCCTTCGATTATAATATGCGTTCCCAGTTCTTCCTGATCCTGCTTGGTTTTCATTTCCATATGTGCAATTGCAGCAATAGAAGCCAATGCCTCACCACGAAAACCCTTGGTGTGTAACGAAAATAAATCTTCTGCCTTACGAATTTTAGACGTGGCATGACGTTCGAAACACAAACGGGCATCGGTAACGCTCATTCCTAAACCATTATCAATAACCTGAACTAATGATTTCCCTGCATCTTTAATAATCAATTTGATATCTGTTGCTTTTGCATCAACAGCATTTTCCAACAGTTCTTTTACGACTGAAGCCGGTCTTTGAACCACCTCTCCAGCGGCAATTTGGTTAGCAACATGATCAGGAAGTAATTGAATTATACTCGACATTAAGAAAAAATAATTAAAAGGTTAAGGTTTAAATTTTGAAACCAAGAAATACAAATTTAATGAATTTCTATTGGCTTTCAGAATAAGTGGTATCATAAAAAAAACAAAAAACCTATACTATTTATACACAGTATAGGTTTTAGTATTTTTAAAACAAATGTGTTTTATTCTTTATCAATTTTTATTGGAGTTTCTTCGATCTGGATCGCTCCTGAAGACAATAAAGGCTGATTAAATGGGTGCGACATTGAGGCTTGCTGACGGATATACGCCATTTTGATAGCAGCAATTGCAGCTTCAGTCCCTTTGTTTCCGTGAATCCCTCCACTTCTGTCAATTGACTGTTGTATATTATTATCTGTCAGAACGCAAAAAATAACCGGGATATCAGTCTGAACATTCAAATCTTTAATTCCCTGTGTTACGCCTTCGCACACAAAATCAAAATGTTTGGTTTGTCCCTGAATTACACATCCAATTACAATTACCGCATCAACATTTTGTGTCTGCAACATTTTTTTTGCACCATAGATCAACTCAAAACTCCCCGGAACATTCCAGCGAATAATTTGCTGCGCAGGAACTTCATTATCAATTAAGGCTTCAAAAGCGCCATTGTAAAGTCCTTCAGTTATAGTTTCATTCCATTCAGAAACAACAATCCCAAATCGAAAGTCTTTCGCATTTGGGATCGTGTTTTTATCGTATTCTGATAAATTTTTATTTTCGGTAGCCATTTTCTAGATTTTTAGATTCCTAGATCTTTAGATTGTTAGACTTTTAGACTTCGATCAGATTCAGAATCTAATAATCTAAAAATCTAACAATCTAACAATCTATATTAATTATTGCGCTAATCCTATCAATACATCTACAGAAGCAGCTTCCGGAGTTGCATCGTAGTTTTCTTTAATATCTGTTAAATATTTCAAGGCATCTTCTTTTTGACCTAAAGCCAAAGCAGTTTTACCAGCTTTTAACAAGAAACGAGGTGTTGTAAAATCATTTTTATTTGATTCAGCAGCTTTTACATAATACTCTAAAGCTTCTTTTTGTTGGTTCTTTTGAGAATAAGCATCTCCAATTGCACCAATTGCTAAAGCATTAACAATCGCTTCTTTTGATTTAAATTTACCTAAATACTTAATAGCATCATCAAATTTACCAATATTCAAAGAAGCAATACCTGCATAATAGTTTGCTAAATTTCCTGCATCAGTTCCAGAATATTCATCAGCAATTTTTACGAATCCAAATTTACCTTCAGAACCATTCAAAGCCAATTTATATAATGAATCGCTTGCTACACCATTCGTCGCTTTATCAAAGTTTTGCTGAGCAACAAACATTTCACTTGCAGCTTCGTCTTGCTTAGGAGCTTCGACAAATTTTTGGTAGGCCAAATATCCAATCGTAGCAACTGCAATACCGGCAACTAAACCAATAATGATTTTTTGATTTTTAGCAACCCAATCCTCTGTTTTCGAAGCAGTCTCATCTAATTTAGAAAAAACCTCAGCAGTTTTGCTGTTTTTTCCATCAAGAATTACTTGTTGTTCTTCATTCACAACTTCTTCTTTAACTTCCTTTTCCTTTGGTGCCTTATATCCTCTTTTATTGTAAGTAGCCATTTAAAATTTAATTTAGTGAACGGCAAAAATAAAATTTTTATTGAAACCAACGTAAAAAAAATCAATTTTATATCTATTTTAAAAAAATAATTTACTAAACAGTAACTTCTTTACTAATTTCTACAAAATAATTCATCTTGAAATCCGCCAAAAGCCTAATTATTTGGACATTCCTGACAGTTTTCATTTAATTACTTCCTACTTATTATTAAGTTGCAAATCTCCCAAAAAGTAATTTTTAACCACAGATTTCACAGATTCTCTCAGATTAAGAATTTATTAAATTAAATTTGCTGAACAAAATCCTTTTTAATCCTTTTATCTGTGGCAGAAAAAAACCTAATCTGCAGGAAAAAGTCATAATTTGGGAACGTTAATTCTTACCATTACAGTTTCAAACAAAAATGCATTTAAACAAAATTTCTTTATTCAATTATAAAAACTTCTCTGAAGCCAGTTTTGACTTCGACCTCAAGATCAATTGTTTTGTGGGTAAAAACGGTATTGGAAAAACGAATGTACTTGATGCCATTTATCATTTGGCTTACGGAAAAAGTTATTTCAATCCGTTAGCAGTACAAAATATTAAACACGGAGAAGAGTTCTTTGTAATTGATGCCGAATTAGAGAAAAACGACAGAACAGAACAAATTGTCTGCAGTTTAAAAAAAGGGCAAAAGAAAATCCTGAAAAGAAACGGAAAAGCATACGATAAATTCTCCGATCATATCGGGTTTATTCCTTTAGTAATTATTTCGCCGGCCGATCGCGATTTAATTGTAGAAGGAAGCGAAACACGCCGTAAATTCATGGACAGCGTAATCTCGCAATTAGATTCAACTTATTTGCATCAGCTTATTCAGTATCAAAAAGTAATTGTGCAGCGAAATGCTTTGCTAAAATATTTTG
This sequence comes from Flavobacterium aquidurense, assembly GCF_002217195.1. Taxonomy (NCBI): domain Bacteria; kingdom Pseudomonadati; phylum Bacteroidota; class Flavobacteriia; order Flavobacteriales; family Flavobacteriaceae; genus Flavobacterium; species Flavobacterium aquidurense. The sequence continues at coordinate 21,953 of NZ_MUGR01000060.1, forward strand.
CACTGAACCATACTTTTGACAATGACACCTTATCTATATATAATGAGCAATTGAATAATTTCGGGCAATCGATTTTTGAAAAACGAAAAGAGTTCCTTGAGCAATTTATACCTATATTTAATACTCATCATAAAACCATAACAGGATCTGAAGAAACAGTACAACTGGTTTATGAAAGTCATTTGTTCGAAAAAGACTTATTGACTCTTTTACGGGAAAACATCAATAGAGATCGCGCACTGCACTATACAAGTGTCGGAATCCATAAAGACGATTTATCTTTTGAGATTGACTCGCATCCTATAAAAAAATTCGGATCACAAGGTCAGCAAAAATCTTTTTTAATTGCTTTGAAACTGGCTCAATTTGAATTCTTAAAAAAACAAAGCGGCGTAAAACCTCTTTTATTATTCGATGACATCTTTGACAAACTCGACGAAACGCGTGTTTCTAAAATTATCGAAATGGTAAACAGTGAAACTTTCGGACAGCTTTTTATATCTGATACACATCCGGAACGAACCGAGGCCATTGTAAAATCGACACATCAGAGTTATAAGATTTTCAATTTAGGGTAGTTTTTCCTGCCAGGAATCTGACTTTAACACACAACGGTTTGATAAAGCCCAAAATCTTTTCAAAGCTAAATACTAAGCGATATTTAAAATTCATAAAAATTGAGCTCTAACTTTTTATTTCACTTTCTGTTAAGAATTAAAAATTGAAAAATCATTACTTTAGCATTATTATTTTTAAAATTCAGCCTAATGAAATTCCCAAAAATCGTATTGTTAATTGTTTCAGTTCTTCTAATTTCCTGCAATGAAAAGAAAACCAATTCTTTTGAACCACTTCATCCGAAAGAATTTGCAGAAAAAATCAAAACAACAGAAAATCCTCAAATTTTAGATGTTCGAACTCCTGACGAATTTGAATCTGAACATATTGATAATGCCAAAAACGTAAATTGGAACAGTGACGATTTTGCAGCAAAAGCGGAATCATTTGATAAATCAAAACCTGTTTTTGTTTATTGTCTAAGCGGAGGAAGAAGTAAAAAAGCAGCTACCAAACTAAAAGAATTAGGTTTTACTACTGTCTATGAATTAGAAGGCGGTTTCCTAAACTGGAACGAAGAAGGATTTGGCAAAGCTTCGACCGGACAAGTTGGAATGACAATGAATGACTTTAATGATTTATTGAATACAGATAAAAAAGTTTTAATTGATTTTTACGCAGAATGGTGCGGACCATGTAAACAAATGGAACCGTATCTTTTGAAAATGCAAAAAGAAATGAGTGACAAAGTGGTTATTATCCGTATTGATGTTGACAAAAATAAAACCTTAGCAACTCAAATGAAAATTGACCAGTTACCAACAGTGGTTTTATACGACAACAAAGCTGTGCAATGGAAAAACACAGGATTTATCAGCGAGAAAGATTTAAAAAAACAACTGCAATAACATACTAAATATGCTAACGAAAGAATCATTGCAATTTTTAGACGATTTAAAAAAGAACAACAATAGAGACTGGTTTCAGGACAATAAAAAACGATACGAGATTTTCAAGAAAGATTATCAGCAATTAGTAAGTGATTTTCTGGATGTAATGAAACCTCTTGATCCATCGTTAGAATTGTTAGAAGTCAAAAACTGCACCTTCAGAATCAATCGTGACATTCGGTTTTCTAAAGACAAGTCACCTTATAAAGCACACTTAGGCATCTGGATGTCAGGCGGAACTAAAGGTTTGAATCGCGCAGGTTATTATGTACATATAGAAAAAGGAGCCAGTTTTATCGCGGGCGGATTTTATTCTCCGGAATCAGACGATCTGAAGAAAGTCCGTAAAGAAATTGCTTTTTTTTACGAAGATCTGGAAGCCATTATTGCAGATAAAAACTTCAAAAAAGAATTCGGGAGTTTAGATATAAATGAAAGCAATTCACTCAAAAACCCACCAAGAGGTTATGAAAAAGACCATCCTGCGATTGATTTATTAAAGCTAAAAAGCTTCACCGCTACTCAAAAATACGACATTACTGAAGTGACACAGAAAGATTTCGTTGCCAAGATGAGCAAAAAACTCATCGCTTTAAAACCTTTGAATGAATTCATCAATCGCGCTTTGGAAACAGAGGAAGGATTCTAGAAAAAATATTCCCCCGAGTTTCACAAATTTTCACTAATTAATTAGTGGAAATTCGTGACCCGGGCGATAGCAAGCAGCCGAAGCAAATTCGCGGCAAAAGAAACAAGCACTATAATTACAACTTCGCATTAAGGCAATAAACTTTCTTTTCACAAAAAACCAGCCTTTCACCTTTAACACTTATTTCCAATCATTTTATTATTGGTTATTTTCTATAAAATCTACTCAAATAAATTATAATCGTTACTTTTGAACTCAGAATTATCCCGCCATTTTGGGATTTAAAAAAGCCTTTTATTTATGGAAATCCAATCCAATTTTTCTTTAAAAAAACACAACACTTTTGGCATCGAAGCCAAAGCAAAACAATTTGTTGCCGTTCATTCAATTGATGAATTAAAAACCATTTTAAAAGAACACAAAAACGAGAAGAAATTCATTTTAGGAGGCGGAAGCAACATGTTATTGACGAAAGATATTGAGGCTTTAGTAATACATATTGATTTAAAAGGAAAGAAAATAATCCAAGAAGACGATGATTTTGTCTGGGTCGAAAGTCAGGCAGGCGAAACCTGGCACGAATTTGTACTTTGGACAATTGACAACAATTTTGGCGGTTTAGAAAACATGTCATTAATTCCCGGCAATGTTGGCACAACTCCGGTTCAGAACATTGGAGCTTACGGAACCGAAATAAAAGATACTTTTGTTTCCTGCGAAGCTATCAATATTGAAACTCAGGAAATAAAAACTTTTATAAATACTGAATGCAACTTTGGCTACAGAGAAAGTATTTTCAAAAATGAAGTAAAAGATCAATATATCATTACATCGGTAGTGTACAAACTAACGAAACGCCATCACAAAATCAATACCTCGTACGGAGATATTACGGCTGAACTGGCAAAAAACAACATCACAAATCCAACATTAAAAGATGTAAGTAACGCCGTAATTGCGATCAGACAAAGCAAATTACCGGATCCTAAAGAACTGGGAAATAGCGGAAGTTTCTTTAAAAATCCGATTTTACTGAAATCTGATTTCGAAAAAATCCATCAAAAGTTTCCTGAAATGAAATATTACGAAGTATCTGAAACTGAAGTAAAAGTTCCTGCGGGCTGGCTAATCGAGCAAGCCGGATTCAAAGGAAAACGTTTTGGTGACGCCGGAGTTCATAAAAATCAGGCTCTGGTTTTAGTGAATTACGGAAACGCAACCGGACAGGAAATTTTAGCGGTTTCGAGAGACGTTCAAAAAACTGTTTTCGAGAAATTCGGAATTCACATTGAAGCGGAAGTGAACGTGATTTAAAACACAAATTGCACTAATTACCAATATTGTCAGACTGAGTGGAGTCGAAGTCTTTGTAACACTAAAGCATCTCTCCCAAAATTTCCGGACGCCCGATGTGACAAAACCTGAAATCAATTATTTTTTTTAATAAATCAAAGAAATGCTTTCCATAAAAACGGCTGATCCAAATGATGAAAAAGTTTTAGCAATCACTGAAGAATTATCTAAAAATCTTTATCTTCGTTTTGGAAGCGACGGAAAGAATTCTTTTCAGGACTGGCAAAACGACAATTCAAAATTCGTGTTTGTTATTGCAGAACTTAACAATGAAATTGCAGGTTGCGGTGCCATTAGACCCATTGATCAAAATATTGGGGAAGTAAAAAGAATGTATTCTAAATATCCGGGAAAGAAAATCGGAACGACGATCTTAAAATTTCTGGAGGATAAAGCCATAACGCTGGGTTATACGGATCTGGTTTTAGAAACACGAGTAAAAAACGAAAGTGCAATTGCGTTTTACCAAAAACAAGGTTATAAAATAATTCCAAATTACGGAAAATATAAAGATCGTCCCGAAGCTATTTGCCTGGGAAAATCATTAAACCAAAATTCATAAAAATGTATACTCCAAAAATATACAAAGAAGAAGATCCGGAATTGATCAGAACTTTCCTGAAAGAAAACAGTTTTGGAATTCTGATCAATCAGACTCACGGAAAATTATGCGCCACTCATATTCCGATAGAACTTGAAATTAATGGTGAAGGTAAAGAAATACTCCAGGGACATCTTTCAAAACTGAATCCGCAAGCAGAAGGTTTTGCAGAAAACGATCAGGTATTGGCTGTTTTTACCGGCCCGCATACTTATATCTCGTCTTCCTGGTACAATCACGAAAATGTACCTACCTGGAATTACATAGCCGTACATGTTTACGGACGAATCAAGATTGTTGACGAAGCAACTTCAATAGAGCAACTTAAAAAATTAGTTGATAAATACGAAGTCAATTCAGCAAACCCTGTTCGGGTCGAAGATTTATCTACAAAAACAATGCGTGAAGCCAGAGGAATTTTTGGTTTTGAAATTGAAATTGACGAAATTCAGGCTACAAAAAAGCTATCGCAAAACCGGGACGACCATAATTATAAAAACATAATTTCGGAATTAGAAAAGACCGAAAACCCTCAGGCTATTGCCGTTGCGAAAGAAATGTCGAAATGCCGAAAGTAAATCGGCTTTAGCCATTGAAATTTAGTAATTCATAAGTACATTTGCACTCGCAAGATTCAGAAATTAAAAGACATTAAAATCAGATGCTTACATTCATTTTTTACTTTTTTATTGCTATTGTTGTCGTACAACTTTCTTATTATCTGGGTGTTTTTGGAAAATTTGCGTTTATTAAACCTCAAAACATCACTCCTAAAAGAATTCCGGTTTCAGTAATCGTCTGTGCGAAAAACGAAGAAGAAAACGTAAAAAAGTATATTCCGCTATTAGCCGAACAAAACTATCCTGATTTTGAAATTGTTTTAATTGATGATGCTTCAAGCGATGAAACCTTAGAAGTTTTTGAAGAATTCGAACAACAATACCCAAACGTTCGTCTTGTAAAAGTAAAAAACAATGAAGCTTTCTGGGGCAATAAAAAATACGCTTTAACATTAGGAATCAAAGCTTCAAAGAAAGAATATCTATTATTTACAGATGCCAATTGTTATCCAACTTCAAAAGAATGGATTACTTCAATGACTTCTCAATTCACAATGAACAAAACAATTGTGTTAGGATATGGCGGATACGAAAAAATAGAACGCTCTTTATTGAATAAAATTATTCGTTTCGAAACTGTTTTTACAGCTGTACAATATTTTTCCTGGACAAAATTAGGTTTTCCATATATGGGAGTCGGGCGAAATCTGGCCTATAAAAAAGAGGAATTCTTTAATGTAAATGGATTTATTGAGCACATTCAGGTTCGTTCAGGCGATGATGATTTGTTTATCAATCAGGCAGCAAACAAAAACAACACAACAATAGCATATACACCGGAAAGTTTCACCTATTCTAAACCAAAAGAAACCTACAAAGAATGGTTCCAGCAAAAAAGAAGACGTGTTTCTACTACACAGTATTATAAGTCTTTCGATAAAATACAGTTAGGTTTATTTTTTATTTCACAATTATTTTTCTTCATATTAGTGATTCTCTTACTGGCATTTCAATTTCAATGGATTGCTGTACTGGCTATTTTAGCAACACGTTATACTGTAGCGTGGACAGTAATTGGGTTTTCAGCAGGAAAATTAAAAGAAAATGACCTTAAAATTTGGTTTCCTATTGTAGAGATAGCGCTTATATTCACGCAAATTAATATCTTTATAACTAATATCTTTTCAAAACCTGTATATTGGAAATAAACTCTAAAATAGAAAAAGCAAAAAAGGGCGATCAAATCGCCTTTACTTTTTTATTAGATTATTTTTGGAATGAAGTGTATGGCTTTATGTTAAAGCGTACCGAAAACGAAACTACTGCCGAAGATATTACCATTGAAACTTTCTCTAAAGCTTTTGACAAAATCGCCTCTTACAACCCTGAATTTCAATTCAACACCTGGCTAATTGCGATTGCAAAAAACGTATATATTGATTTATTGCGTAAAAAGAAAACCAATCTTTTTATAGAAATCACAGATTCCGAAGACCAGCAGGCTTACAATATTGCAGACCCTACTCCGTCTGCCGAAGATGCTTTGATAAAAGAGCAAAATCTCTCACGCTTACTTCAATGCATCAAAGAATTAAAACCTCATTATCAGGAAGTAATCCAGTTACGCTATTTCCAGGAAATGAGCTATCACGAAATCGCGCTTAAAATTGACGAACCTTTAAGCAACGTAAAAGTAAAACTACTTCGCGCTAAAAAATTATTAGCTGAAATTATCGAACGTAACAGATAATTTACTATCTTTAGGTAAAGAATAACATATTATTCACTTTATTCTTAAAAAGATAAATTATCCACACACTAAAACTACAATAATCCTGTTGTAGTCAAACCCAAAACCTTACCGCTTATGATTTAAATGTTACTTAACCTTAAAATCCATAAACTATGTCTAAATCAAGTATCTACGAAGCAAGCTGGACCAATCTTGTTTTCGAAAACAAAAACAAAGAGTACGGGGCGTATCAATTACGCCAGGAAAATTCAAAAACTACCGTTACCGCTCTATTTATGGGTTTGCTATTATTAGCAGCTTTAGGAAGTGCATCAATGTTAATCAACAAATTCAGGACAGTAGACCCTGTGGAAACAATACCGGTAGATCCCGGACCGATGATTGTGACGCCTTATAAGCCCCAACCTATTGTTCCAAAAACAGAAGAAGCTGTTGCTCCTCCACAACAAGCTGCAGCAGCATCTGCCAGTACACAGTTATCACGTCCGGTTGTAAGCTCAGCAGCTGACGCCACTACAACTGTTATCGCTGCCAATACTGATAATTCACCAGCTGTTGACAATGCTAATACGGGAACAGGAATGCTGACTAATGCAATACCAACAACCGGAGGCGGAGGCGGTGTAGAAGTTGTTCCTGTTACCAACGAACCAGTAATTCCGGCACTTTTAGACAAATTACCTGAATTCCCTGGAGGAATGGCTAAGTTTTATACGTATGTGGGTAATAATTTTAACAGACCGGAACTGGATGCAGACAGAACATTAAAAGTGTATGTTTCGTTCGTGATCGAAAGAGACGGTTCTATTACTGATATTATGGTAAAAAACGATCCTGGTTACGGACTTGGAAAAGAAGCGATCAGAGTTTTAAAATCATTAAAAACAAAATGGATTCCAGGAGTATTAGACGGAAAACCAGTTAGAACTGCATATAACCTTCCGATTACAATAAAAACGGAAGCACAATAATAAAAATGAAAAAGCAGAATTTAGGTTCTGCTTTTTTTATGCTTTTAATTGAACTACAAAGAGATAAAGAAAAAAAATTTTTACAACATCGATTAATCGCGCAAAGCCACAAAGCTCCCTTTTTTTGTTTTGAACCTGACTCTCTTGGCTTTGATTCATTTATTTTTCAGGAAAGCAATCTCAATTTTTCTTAATCTCTTAATGGTTAGAAAATCGATATTATTTTTTATTTTAATTACTTTTACTGCACCTTAAAAGGGAAATCAAATCTACTAAAACTAAAAACTTAAAAATGGGAATATTTTCAGCTATTCTAGGCAACGCTGGTTCAGTAAGTCAGGAAGATCTACTTAAAAAATACGGACAACTTTTAACTGATAACGAAGAAATTGAAATGGGTTTTAAACTAATCCGCGATACTTTTATCTTTACGAATAAAAGACTTATCCTGGTTGATGTACAAGGAATAACCGGAAGCAAAACCGAATACAAATCAATTGCATACAAAAGCATTACTCGTTTCAGCGTAGAAACTGCCGGAACTTTTGATCTTGATGCCGAATTAAAAATTTGGGTTTCGAGCGAATTAAACCCAAGTATTGTTAAGCAATTCAACAAATCTGTAAATGTGTACGACGTACAAAAAGTATTGGCTTTTCACGTTTTAGGTTAATCTTAAAATAAAAAGCCCGATAAATTTCTAAGAAACGTATCGGGTTTTATTTTTCTACAAGAAATTATTATTTCTTCTTAGTAGTTGTTTTTTTCGTAGTTGTTGCTTTTTTGGCTGTTGTAGTTTTAGCAGCAACCGGAGCAGTATTTACAATTTTTTGTTGCACATAAGGCTTGTACAAACCATCTTTTTCTGCTCTTTTCTTAGCATCTTCTGCTCTTTGTTTTGAATCAGGATGCGAACTCATCATCTGATCAATAAAAGAAGCTTCAGTTCCTTCACTCATTTTAGCCAGAATTCTAAAAGCAGATTCTTCGGCATTCACATTATAACCATTCTTTTTCAGGAAATTATAGGAATACAAATCCGCTTCAGCCTCTTGTTTACGGCTAAATTTGCTGTCGATAATAGAACTTCCAATTTTTCCTAATTGACTATCTGTAACTGCTGCAAGTTTTGTCGATTGCGAAGCCGCCGCATCCATTAAGGCTTCTTTTTTATAAGCCGCTTTTATAGCATCTCTTGAATCGTTGTTCGCAACGTGACCAATTTCGTGACCAATTACTGCCAGTAACTCATTATCATCCATGATATCCATTAATCCGGAATACACACGAACACTTCCATCAGCAGTAGCAAAAGCATTTACCTCTTTTAATTTATAAACTTTATAATTTAAAGTATATCCATCACCAGCAGTATATTTTCCAAATACCCTGTTTAATCTTATAGCGTACGGATCTGTTGCAGCTGCAACTTCGTGCTCAGCATCCATTTTATCAACAGCAGCTTTAGATAAAGCAGCTGCATCAGCATTACTAAATGTAAAACCAGTTACACCTTTTTGAACAGCTCCAATAGCTTTATCGCCAAAATTAATCTGCGCATTCATTTTAGTAAAACCAAAAGTGGCAAACAAAACTCCCAATACAATAAATTTCTTTTTCATGTTTTATATTATTACAATTTAACAACAAATGTATTACAATGTTTATATATTTCTATTTCAATTAAATTCGTTTTTTAACAAATAAAGGTATAAATATTAAGCGAGTAAAAATCAGTTTAATATCATAATTATCAAACTTATTGAATTAAACAAATAAAAAACAGCGACTTAAGACAACTCTGTGATTTAAAAACAGTAATTTAACACATCAGAAAGATTATCATCAAAAAAGATTTTAAAAACTCCTCAGAGATGAATACCAAATTAAATGGTAAACGAATGACCAAATAAACTACATTCCTTATCTTTGTACTTTGAATTTTGATATATGGAAACAGTCATTGAAAATATACCAACCGGAAAACCAAAATGGTTAAAAGTTAAACTTCCAATTGGACAAAAATACACTGAACTTCGTGGTTTGGTTGATAAATATAGCCTGAACACCATTTGCACCTCAGGAAGTTGCCCAAATATGGGTGAATGTTGGGGCGAAGGAACGGCTACATTTATGATTTTAGGAAATGTTTGTACACGTTCGTGCGGATTTTGCGGTGTAAAAACCGGAAGACCTGAAACGGTAGATTGGGACGAACCTGAAAAAGTAGCGCGCTCTATAAAAATCATGAACATCAAACACGCTGTAATTACAAGTGTTGACAGAGATGATTTGAAAGACGGCGGATCTATTATCTGGATTGAAACCGTAAAGGCAATCCGAAGAATGAACCCGAATACTACTCTTGAAACTCTAATTCCTGATTTTCAGGGAATCGAAAGAAACCTGGACCGAATTGTAGAAGCCAATCCTGAAGTCGTATCGCATAATGTTGAAACAGTTCGCCGTTTGACCCGTGAAGTACGTATTCAGGCTAAATACGATCGTAGTTTAGAAGTTTTACGCTACCTGAAAGAAAAAGGGATCAACAGAACCAAATCCGGAATTATGTTAGGTCTTGGAGAAACGGAAGAAGAAGTTTTTCAGACAATGACAGATTTACGCAATGCAAATGTTGATGTTGTTACTATTGGGCAATATTTACAGCCAAGTAAAAAACATTTACCGGTAAAAGAATTCATCACGCCGGATCAATTTGCTAAATATGAGCAATTTGGTCTTGAACTAGGTTTCCGTCATGTTGAAAGCGGACCATTGGTTCGTTCTTCATACAAAGCACAAAAACATATTTTATAAAAAAGGTTATTCGTTCAATCGTTTATTTGTTTNNAAACAAATAAACGATTGAACAATTTAAACAAATAAATAAAGCACTTGAAAACAAGAATTGCTATTAACGGTTTCGGAAGGATTGGTAGAAATTTATTCCGTTTACTTTTAAACCATCCTGACATTGAAGTCGTTGCCATCAACGACATTGCCGATAATAAAACCATGGCGCATTTGATAAAATACGACAGTATTCACGGTGTTTTACCTTTTATTGTTAGCCATGACGAAAAAGGAATAATTGTAAACGAGAAACATTATCTGTTTTTTCATGAAAAAAGCATTTCAAAACTAGACTGGAAAAGCCATAATATTGATTTCGTAATAGAATCAACAGGAAAATATAAAACGCACGAAGAACTTAATGCCCATCTTGAAGCCGGAGCAAAAAAAGTAATTCTTTCAGCACCATCAGAAGTCGATACGATCAAAACAGTCGTTTTAGGCGTTAACGAAAATATTCTGGACGGAAGCGAAAACATCGTTTCAAATGCAAGCTGCACGACAAATAATGCTGCTCCGATGATAAAAATCATCGATGAATTGTGCGGAATTGAGCAAGCATACATCACAACGATTCATTCTTACACGACAGACCAAAGCCTTCACGACCAGCCACATAAGGACTTGCGACGTGCCAGAGGCGCAAGTCAGTCAATTGTTCCAACAACTACAGGTGCAGCTAAGGCATTAACAAAAATTTTTCCTAAATTGCATCAAAAAATCGGGGGTTGCGGAATTCGCGTTCCTGTTCCTGATGGTTCATTGACAGATATCACGTTTAATGTAAAACGTGCTGTTACTATTGAAGAAATAAATAAAGCATTTCAAGAAGCCTCAAAAACAAATTTAAAAGGAATATTAGATTATACAGAAGATCCTATTGTTTCTGTTGATGTAATTGGCAATACACATTCGTGTTTATTTGACGCGCAATTAACCTCCGTTATTGACAAAATGGTAAAAGTTGTGGGTTGGTACGATAATGAAATTGGCTATTCATCAAGATTAATTGATTTGATTTTGCTTATAAGAAAAACATAAGATTCATTGTAAAAGCATTGCAATACATGAAATACCATTATTTTATTCTTTTTTGTTTTTTTAATTCATTTTTGTATTCTCAAACTAAAAAGAATACGGATAGTGTCATCTATTACAACAAGTTAGTCAAAAGCAATCTTAACAATAAAAAGTACGATCAGGCAGTTTTTTACACTAAAAAATCAATCCATTTTTGTGAAGCAAATCATGAATCTGAAAGTTTAGCCAATCAGACTTTCAAACTGGGCAAGATTTACTACAATCAGAAAAAATATGAAGAAGCCCTAAAAAGCTTCCATAAAAGTATTTCCTTATTCAGTACTTTAAAACCTACTTGCACAAAAGTACTAGCCTTGCATTATATAGGCACAACCAATACGGCTAAAGGCGATTATAAAACTGCTGAGATTTATTATAAAAAAGCAGATGACCTTCTTAAGGAATTAAAAATCGTTGATCAGGCTCAGGTTCTTAATTACCAGAAAGCAATTGCTTTAAAAACCAATAAAGATTTACCATTAGCCGCCAAAACTTTCCTCGAAATCACAAAGAAACCGGATAATCCTTCGCTTTCAAAAACAAAAACCAATTCTTACTATCAACTTGGATTAATTGAGACGCAGCTCAAACGAAATGATTCTGCGATCATTTATTTTGACAACGCTTTGGACTACAGCAATAAAAACAATGATCTGAAGCAAAAGTCAAAAATTATTTTAGCGATAAGCAAATACTACAAACAAAATAAAAATTTTGATCTCGCCTACTCTTACTTAGACGAACATTATCAGATCGAAAATTATATCCTGAAATTAAAAAATGCCAAACTGGATTTTAATGAATTTCAAAAATTCAAAAAGAATCAATCCTTAAACAACACAATTAAACGGGAAAGCGAAGAAAAAATTCAATTAAAAACGTATCGTTACTCAAAGTTGGTGAGCATTCTGGCGATCGCCCTTATTTCGATTTTATCCCTTTTGAGTCTGGCATTGTATAAAAATAATATTATCCGAAATCAAAATAATTTACTTTTAAGAGAAAAAAACAAAGAACTTATTTTAGCCAAAAACAAAGCTGAAAAAGCATCAAAAGCCAGATCAGAATTTCTATCTACTGTAAGCCACGAACTTCGTACACCATTAAACGCCATTAACGGAATCACACATTTATTGCTCGAAGACAATCCTAAGAAGACACAATTAAAATATTTAGAATCGTTAAAATTCTCGGGAAACTATCTGACTACTTTTATCAATGAGATTCTTGAAATCAATAAAATAGACTCAACTAAAGTCGAAATAGAGAACATTACATTTAACCTTAAAGAGTTATTATTCAACATTCAAAGTTCATTAAAAGAACTAGCGACAGCCAATAAAAATTATTTCAACCTTGAAATAGACAAAGCTATTCCGGATAACTTAATTGGAGATCCCACTAAAATATCGCAGATCATCCTTAATTTGATTAATAATGCATTAAAATTTACACAGAACGGAAATGTAAATGTAATTGCAAAACTATATGCTATAACAGAAGAGAATGCTACGGTTTATTTTGAAATTGTAGATACAGGAATCGGCATACCCGAAGACAAACTACAAACTGTTTTTGAAAGCTTTTCGCAAGGATCAATAGAAGTAAATCGAAAATATGGCGGAACCGGTCTGGGGCTTACAATTGTAAAGAAACTAATTGAACTTTTAGGCGGGGAAATAAAACTAAAAAGTGAAGTGGGTAAAGGCTCTACTTTTACCTTTAAATTAGATTTTAAAATTAACAAAGAACCTCTTGAAACAGTGGAAGAAAAAAAACCATACAACGACAATCAACTAAAGCATAAATCTATTTTATTGATTGAAGACAATAAAATCAATCAAATGATTACCCGAAAAATGCTTGAGAACAAGGCAATTTCCTGCGAGATCATCGATAATGGCGAAGATGCTGTTGAGCTTTTGAAAATAAAACGCTTTGATATGATTTTAATGGATGTTCACTTACCCGGAATCAACGGGACAACTGCGACAAAGCTAATCAGGGAGTTTGACAAAACCACTCCTATAATTGCATTAACAGCTATTTCGCTTGACGAAAACAGAGATATGCTTTTGTCTTACGGAATGAACGATGTAATTACAAAACCATTTGTTCCGGACGAATTTTATAGTACAATTGCCAAATTTTTTGATTAGGTCTTAAGATTCTGATTGTCCTTTTATATACTCTAAAACTGTCGCATCAAAATTTTGCTGATGGTTGATAAACGTACTTTTTATTGGTAAATAATACAAGTGCGAAATCAATTTTGAATCCTTCAAACGCACGTAATCTTTCTCTGTTGTAATAATCTTTTTGTTTTGTGCTTTATTCAGAATCGTTTCTAAATCTGCATCAGAAAAATGATGGTGATCCGGAAAAGTCAGGCATTCGTCATTTTCATTTTTCAAATAATCAAAAAACGGCGTTGGTTTTGCAATTCCTGCCAGAAGCAATTTCGATTCATTTTTTATTTCATTCACAGCAATTTTACCCTCTTTACTATATATAAAATCATCATAATCGATATAAGTAAAATAGATTTGCTGCGAACAGGTAAGTTTTAACTTCAGGCGGATTTGTTCTTGTTCTTCACTGGATAAATCCTTTGGACATTTTGTAACTATAATAATATTTGCTCTGTTTGCCCCACTTCTGCTTTCACGCAAATTTCCTGTTGGCAACATAAAATCGTCGGCATACAGATCATCATAAGAACTTAATAAAATATAAAAACCTGCTTTTACTTTTCGGTGTTGATAGGCATCATCCAATAAAACAACCTGAGGTTTTTCGTTTTGCGAAAGCAATTGTATAATTCCGTTTGTTCTGTCGGCATCAACTGCTACCTGAATATTAGGAAATTTTTGATAAAACTGAAAAGGCTCATCACCCACAATCTCAGCATTTGAAGTAGCACTGGCCAAAACAAAACCTTCAGACTTTCGTTTATAACCACGGCTTAGAGTCGCCACTTTATAGCGATCCGATAATAACCTGATTAAATATTCTATTTGAGGTGTTTTGCCGGTTCCGCCAACACTCAGATTTCCAACAGCAATAACCGGAATGTCAAATGATGTTGATTTCAGTATTCCTTTATCAAAAAGAAAATTTCTGATTGAGGTAATGAATCCGTATAAAATAGCAAACGGGAAAAGTAGTATTCGAAGTAATTTCATAAAGTTATTTATCGGAATAATGTCCCATTGCAGAGATTACAAAAACGGTTACAACTTCATCATCTACACGATAAATCAACCGATCTTTTTGATTAATTTTTCTTGACCAGAATCCTGAATATTCATATTTTAAAGGCTCAGGATTTCCAAAACCTTCATATGGATTATCAGTAAGATCTATTAAAATTTTAACAATATTTTTAATAGAAATTTTATTTCCTGATTTTTTATGTTTTTCAATATCCTGATTTGCACTTTTAGTTACTTCAACCCTAAACTTCCCCATATATCATTTGGATCTAGCGTTGTAGTCTCGCCATTTTTAATATTTTCTTCTGCTTTTTTTACTTTTTCAATAAATTCAGAGCTATAAATACTTGGCTCTTCATTAACCTGTCCATAAACTGGCTCAACGATCTCAATACCTTCGACACCTTTAAAAAAAGCTTCAAACATCGCCATAAATGCTTTTCCTGTCTTCGTTTGCTCGTTAATTTTTATTGTAGTCATAACTTTAGATTTTGAAACACAAAGATACAAAATTAGTATTACTCGTATTATCAGTATTACTCGTATTGCCAATTTACACAAACAATATTATTTAAATATTTTAAAATTGACAGGTTTATTCGTTAATTTGTTTCAGGTCTTAAGTTTCAAGTTTCTATATAAAACCTGAAACAAATTAAACCTGAAACCTGAAACAAAAAACAATGAAGATCAAAGAAATATTAACGGTTCTCGAAGAAATGGCACCTTTGGCTTACGCCGAAGATTTTGACAATGTTGGACTTTTAGTTGGCGATGCTGAAACCGAAAGTACCGGAGTTTTAGTTTGTCACGATGCTTTGGAAAATGTAATTGAAGAAGCCATCAGTAAAAACTGCAATCTGGTAGTTTGTTTTCACCCGATTTTATTCTCCGGAATTAAAAAAATTACAGGCAAAAATTATGTGGAGCGGGCAATTCTAAAAGCAATTAAAAACGACATCGCCATTTATGCCGTTCACACCGCGCTGGACAATCATTCTGCAGGCGTTAATAAAATATTTTGCGATGCTTTAGGCTTAACCAATACAAAGGTTTTGATTCCGAAACAGAATTTTATTCAAAAATTAGTTACTTATACCACTCCGGATAACTCTGATAAAGTTCGAAATGCTATGTTTGAAGCTGGGGCCGGAACGATTGGGAATTATGACAACTGCAGTTTTAATACCGAAGGCTTTTTTACTTTTCAGGGAAACGAAGACAGTAATCCTGTAATTGGAGAGAGAGGAAAATTACATACCGGAACCGAAATAAAAATCGAAGTTATCTTTGAAAAACATTTACAGTCTAAAATCCTGAAAGCACTTTTTACAAATCATATTTACGAAGAAGTCGCTTATGAGGTTTATAATCTTGAGAATTCACATCAGAATATCGGACTGGGAATGATTGGTGAATTTGAAACTGATATGGACGAAAAAGATTTTCTGCTTTTTGTAAAAGAAAAAATGATCGCTGACGGAATTCGCCATTCTTCTTTTTTAGGAAAAAAAATCAAGAAAGTTGCCGTTTTAGGCGGTTCTGGAAGTTTTGCCATAAAAAATGCAATTATGGCCGGAGCCGATGCTTTTTTGACTGCTGATTTAAAATACCATCAATTTTACGAAGCAGAAAACCGACTTCTTTTAGCCGATATTGGTCATTTTGAGAGCGAACGCTATACAAAAAACTATATTGTTGATTATCTTCGAAAAAAAATCCTTAATTTTGCCATCATTTTATCAGAAGAAAATACAAATCCAGTTAAGTACTTATAGAATATGGCGAATACGAAAGAATTAAGTGTTGAGGACAAGTTAAGAGCAATATACGATTTACAGCTTATTGACTCTAGAATTGACGAAATCAGAAACGTGAGAGGTGAACTTCCTTTAGAAGTGGAAGATCTTGAAGATGAAGTTGCAGGGTTAAGCACGCGTTCAGAAAAACTGAAAAGTGAACTTGAGGTTATTGAAGATCTTATCAAATCGAAGAAAAACGCGATTGATGAGCACAAAGAGGTTATCAAAAAATACACAAAACAACAAGAATCAGTTCGTAATAACAGAGAATTTAATTCTTTGACTAAAGAGGTTGAATTTCAGGAATTAGAAATTCAATTGGCTGAAAAGCAAATCAAAGAAATGAAAGCTTCTATCGAACATAAAAAAGAAGTTACTTCTAATTTAAAAGAAAAACTTGACGCTAAAAGTTCGCACTTAAAACATAAAAAATCTGAATTGGATGCTATTATGGCTGAAACTCAAAAAGAAGAAATCTTCTTATCTGAGAAATCAGCTGAGTTTTCTGCTCAGATTGAAGAAAGATTATTAGCTGCTTATACAAGAATCAGAACTAGTGTTCGTAATGGTTTGGCTGTTGTATCTATCGAAAGAGGTGCGTCTGCAGGGTCATTCTTCACTATTCCGCCACAGACTCAGGTCGAAATCGCTTCCAGAAAGAAAATCATTACTGATGAGCACTCTGGAAGAATTTTAGTTGACAGCGCACTAGCTGAAGAAGAAAAAGAAAAAATGGAACAATTGTTCTCTAAATTCTAAATACGAGTCCCGATTTTATCGGGACTTTTTTTTACAAGTATTTTTTTGCCACAAATTTCACGAATTAGTACAAATTAATTAGTGTGAATCTGTGAAATTCGTGGCGAAACTTTTTACTAATCCGTGAAAATCATTTTAATCTGTGGCAAAACATTTTTTATCTTTATAAAAAAATAAGTTTTGGGAATTAAAAAAGGAATTCGTTTCATTACACTAAAATCAGTTGGATCATACATTAACATCTTAAGTTATGTGCGTCCGCAAAAAGCTGTCGAACTTTCTTATGCTCTTTTTAGCCAACCCCGAATTGGAAGATTGCAAAAAGAAAACTTACCCAAAATATTAAAAAACACAGAAACGGAAACGTTTCACCATAACGAACATCATTTTCAAACTTATATCTGGAAAGGAAACGAAACTAAAATCCTGCTGGTTCACGGATGGGAAAGTAATGCTGCACGCTGGAAAAAAACATTACCTCATCTTCAGAAATCAGGAAGTACTATTATTGCTATTGATGCTCCGGCTCACGGACAAAGCAGCGGTAAAGAATTCAATATTCCGCTTTATGCTGAATTTATAAACAAAGCGGTCGAAAAGTACCAACCCTCAATTATTATCGGACATTCTATTGGTGGCGCAGCTTGTGTGTATCATCAATACTTATTCCCAAATACCAGTATTAATAAAATGGTGATTCTTGGAGCGCCATCAGATTTAAAAACTTTGATAGACAATTATATTGCGATGCTGAGTCTGAACACTAAGATGTTTTCGCTTTTAGAAACTAAATTTATTAGTCGTTTCAATTTTAAAATAAGCGACTTCTCTGCGCAAAAATTTGCATCTGAGTTTAATGTTGACGGCTTTATTGCGCATGATACTTCAGATAAAATTGTTTCTTTTCAGGAAGGTCAAAAAATTGCGAGTAATTGGAAAAACAGTCGGTTTATCGAAACTAAAGGTTTAGGCCACGGAATGCATGACGATGAATTGTATGAGAAGGTAATTGAGTTTTTGTTTTCTGAAGGTTCTAAGCCACTAAGTCGCTAAGACACTAATTTTTTGGCAACTATTTTAGGTTGTAAAAAAATCTAAAATTTTAAACAACAATTTTAAAATTTTTCAACATTTCTTTTTCTCCTTTTCCTGTTATTATAATTGCCCTTGAATCTTTTGTTCTTCTGATCCAGTCTTGCTCCAGCATTTTATTCAACAGCAAAGTTCCTACTGAACCTGCGATATGATATCTTCTTTCACTCCAGTCGAGGCAAGGTTTTAAGAATATTCTTTTTTGTTTTTTGGCGTCTCCGATATTAACCCCAAAATCTGAGAACCATTTTTCTCCTTCAGGACTAATTTCGAAAGTATTATTCTTTTCGATAATTATTTTTTGTTCCAATAAGCTATCAGCTAAAGCCACACCTATTTTCCCGGCCAAATGATCGTAACACGTTCGGCAATATTTTACGGGAGGGTAATTCTCTATTTTCTTTTTTGAAGAAATCTCCGGCTTGGGAATAAGATTTGCCATTGCTTCAACAACATATGCTACTTCTTTACTCGAAAATCTATAATATTTATGTCGGCCTTGTTTTTCTACACTAAGTAAATTCGCTTCAAGAAGTTTTCCCAAATGCATACTAATGTTTTGAGGAGATGTATTTACAGCAATCGAAAGTTCTGTAGCTGTAAAAGCCCTTCCGTCCAGCAATGTCCACATGATGGCAGCACGCGTAGCATCACCAATTAATCCTGCAGCTTTTATAAATTGATCTTCCATTAGATTTTCATAGTTAAATATAGAATGAACTATTGATCTGTAAAGTTAAATAACTTTGCTAAAAACAATCTACATGACCTCTACTTTATTTCTTCTGTCCCATGTTCAGGATCCTTATTCGATATATAAATTTATGATGGATAAAAACCCAATTCATTGGGATGACGAGAACAAAATCTGGGCAATTTATTCTTATGAATATTGTATTGAAGTTTTAAAAAATCCTAATGCTTTTATTCCGGTTATAAACCTGAATAACGAACAGCAACTGAGCAAACATGCTCTAGACATTCTGACTAACCTTACGAGATTGTCAAATGGGACTGAGCATACGATAAATCGTGAAATTGCCAGTTTACTGTTTTCGAACCTAAAATCTGTAGTTATCAATACCATTATTTCTCAATTGATAAAGGATGATTTAATCGAAAATAAAATAGATTGGGTAAATGCGGTTTGTAAAAAACTACCAGTTTTAGTTGTTTTAAAAAGTTTCGGTTTTACAGATAATGATTGTGAATTTGTTTTGGATAAAATTGAAACTTTGGTCAAAATAATGCTTCCGGATAAAACAGAAGAACAAGTAAAATTGATCAATGAAATTGCTGAAGAGATCTTTTCTATGGTAGAAAAACAACTTTCGCGACTAGATTTCTACAATCCTTTATTAAATAAAATATCCGAGTCAGAAGTTCTTTCGATTGGCGAAATAAAAATAAAAGCTATTAGTAATTTAATCGGATTATTGATTCAGAGTTATGATGCTGGTCGCGGAATCTTGAGTAATTCATTATTACAGATTATCAAACACAAAACTTTTGCTGATAGAACAACAATAGAAAAATCGGTGATCGAAACTTTGAGATTTGATCCGCCAATTCATAATACAAGGCGAATTGCAAATGCAGATATTGCTTTAGGAGAAACCATAATTAAAAAAGGCGAAAAAATATTCGTCGTTCTTGCTGCAGCCAATAGGGATTCTGAAAAATTCGAAAACGAATCAAATTTTGATATAGAACGTTTTAATAATAATGAGAATTTGACTTTCGGGGTTGGCGGCCATCAATGTCTGGCCAAATATTTTTCGATTAACCTGACGACTGATGCTTTATGGTTTTTATTTAATGAATATAAAACGGTTACACTTTTAGACCATAATATAGAATACGAACCAATGATAAACGCCAGATTACCAAAAAGTATCTGGATTTTGGCACAATAATAAAACAAAAATATGATAGCAGTAATTTTTGAAGTAATCCCTAATGAAGGGAAAAAAGAAGAATATCTGGATATCGCGGCAAGTCTGCGACCTGAATTAGATCATATCGAAGGATTTATATCGATAGAACGTTTTCAGAGTTTTAGCAATCCCGATAAAGTTTTGTCATTATCTTTCTGGAAAGATGAAGCAAGTATCCAGCAATGGCGCAATCTAGAAATGCATCGCCACGCTCAGGCAAAAGGCAGAAATGAAGTTTTTAAGGATTATCATTTAAGGACTGCCACTGTTGTTCGTGATTATGGAATGTTTGAACGAAAGGAAACTCCGGAAGATAGCACTTCTTATCATAAATAAAGGTTCAAAGCTGCGGAGACTCAAAGGGGCAAAGGTTTTTCTTTTGATTGAGGAAAATCTAAAATCTGAAATCTGAAATTCTAAGAAGTCTAACAATCTAAAGATCTAAAATCTAAGAAGTCTAAATTTTGCTTACTTTTGCAGTATGGAAGAGAATTTAAAACGTCTGAATAAATTTATTGGTGAAACAGGATACTGTTCCCGCCGTGAAGCCGATAAACTTATTGAAGAAGGACGCGTAACAATAAATGGTATTGTGCCGGAAATGGGAACCAAAGTTTCGCAAAACGACGAAGTACGTATTGACGGAAAACTGATTGTTGAGAAACACGAAAAACTTGTTTACCTGGCTTTCAACAAACCTGTTGGAATTGAATGTACAACGAATCTGGAAGTTCGAAATAATATTGTGGATTATATCAATTACCCTAAGCGTATTTTCCCAATCGGGCGATTGGACAAAGCGAGTGAAGGATTAATTTTTATGACTAATGACGGCGATATCGTAAACAAGATTTTGCGCGCCAGAAACAATCACGAAAAAGAATATACCGTAACGGTAAACAAACCTATCACGGAACGTTTTATACAACGTATGGGAAATGGTGTTCCGATTTTAGATACTGTTACTAAAAAATGTAAAGTCGAACAAATTAGTCAATTTACTTTTAAAATCATTTTAACACAGGGTTTAAACCGTCAAATTCGTAGAATGACGGAATATCTGGGTTATGACGTAACGGCGCTTAAACGTATCAGAATCATCAATATTTCGCTTGATGTTCCGGTTGGGCGTTATCGCGATTTGACAGATGACGAAATCAAAGAGTTAAATCATTTAATTGAACCGTCAAGTAAAACGGAAGAAGCGAGTTTACCAAAACCAGAAGCTCCAAGACGAAGAACCGATTTTTTATCAAAAGAGGATGTTCCAAAACGAAGAACGGATTTTATATCAAAGGATGATCCGAGATTTAAGAAAAAAGGAGACTATTAATTTCATAAAAAAAATCCATTCGTTGCAACGAATGGATTTTTTTTACATACTTTTTAAATCTTATTAATCAGAACCATCTTCTTCTTTTAAATAAAAATGCTCCAACAGAAGACAAAATAACGGAGACGAAAAGAAGAATCCAAAAACCATATTTACTTTCTTCTAAGCCATTCGGGACATTCATTCCGTACAAACTCGCAATTAAGGTAGGAATCATTAAAATAATAGAGATCGAAGTCATTTGCTTCATTATATTATTCATATTGTTTGAAATTACCGAAGCATAGGCGTCCATCATTCCGGTCAGGATATTGCTGTAGATATTGGCCGTGTCCTGCGCCTGGCCTAATTCGATATCAACATCTTCCAGCAAATCAGGATCGAAGTGTTCTCTGTGGGCTTTTAAATTTTTAATTCGGTGAAACAAAACATGGTTTCCTTTTAGGGAAGTAATAAAAAACACGAGACATTTTTCTATTTGCAAAAGTGCCTGCAATTCTTCATTTTTGATCGATTTCTCTAAATTATCTTCGGCCAGTTTTATCTTTTGGTTGATTTGCTTCAGGTATTTTAAATACCAAACACTAGATGACAATAATAATCTTAAAACCAGATCGAAGTTGTCTTTTATATGAATATTTTTTCGCTTGGTGTATTGTACAAAATCGGCAATAATTTCTGTTCTGTAAAAGCTGATCGTAACACAAACATCTCCTTTGAAAATTAAACCCATCGGGATGGTCTGAAAAGGCAGTTTAACATCGTCACTTTTTATAGGAACACGCATAATAATCAGCGCCCAGCCATCTTCTATTTCAATACGGGGTCTTTCATCGATATCTTCGATATCATTATAAAAAGCTTCCGGAATCTGAAGTTCTTCAAGTAAATATTTTTTTTCTGATGCTGAAGGAGATTCAATATTGATCCAGCAATTTGGAGTCCATTCTTTTGTCTCTATTAATCCGTTGTTGTTATTGTAAAAAGCTTTCATTTCAAAATTGCAGGGTTTTATCATAGCATTTTGAGATGATTCAAAAGCTATTTTAATTTAATACTAACGAATAATAATCGTCCATTGGAGAAGTAGTTTTTTAAAGTGCTGCAAAAGTATCCTTTATTTTTAAAACCCAAAACTTTAAAGCAATAATTAGACATTAAAAAACCGTCTTAACAATTGAGTAAGACGGTTTTTAGAATTATTATTATTTCTTCAGAAATTCATAATACAACGCTTTTGATAAAAAAGTTTTATTTTGATATTCATCAATTTGTTCTTCTCTATTCATTTCAATTATTTGCCCTTCTAAATGAAGCTTTGAAAAATATGCTCTTCGGGCTTCATCATTAAAATTCAAACCGCTCAAAAATATTGGCTCTACACATTTATTCACTGCGATATTATAAGTAGTAATCAGATTTCCCCAATTTATAAAACTGCACAATAAAACCGTTCCATAAAAATACCAGACCATTTGGTTGGCCAGATAAGCATTTGTTTTTTGCTTTGTGATTTTAAAAAAGACAAAAACCAAACCTATAATGGCCAGGATCAGAAAAGCATAAACTCCCAATCGTTTGTACGTTAATCCGAAAACCGAAATATACTCTGAGTTTTTAATAATGGTACTTACGATTAAAAGTCCATTTAAGACAATCCAGATTTTAGCCAGTTTTTTAAGCCAGACTGCTTTTTTATCAAAATTGAATCCGCCCTTGAAATAGAACATGATTACACCAACAGCCATTATTATTGAGAAAATTACAGAATTGACTCTTTCGTGTGTATCGGCACTTAAGTTTGATTTTTCTATTACTTCAAAAAACTGTTCGTAATTGTAGGTTACAATAAATACTAAAAGCATAATGTTTAGCAGTACTAAAGTGATTTCACCACTTTTTCTCTCGAAGTCAATATCTAAAAACGAAAATGTACTTTGATTTTTAATTTCGGCTATATTCTTAAAATCATTGTCTAATAATTCGTTTTTTTCATAACAAACTTCGGGTACCCAGTAATTCCAGAAACTGAATGAAATATAAAACCCTAAAACGCCAATTAAGATAACTTCGACAATATCGATATCTAAAGTATAATCTGTCAGCAAAGATGAGAAATGAGTACTTCCGAAAGAATAGGCTGTAAAAAATACTATTAGAAAAACAGTGGGAATAATAAAATAGGCCACCAGCTTTTTAGCAAAATTATTGTGAATCTTTCTCTCCGGAAGCCACTGGCTGAACATAAAAATACGGCCAATTGAAGCAAAGGCATTTAGAAATACAAGCGGAAAAACCTGTACTATTTTAAGCTTCGAATCCTGGGTCTTAAACTGTAAAAAAAGAATTGACAGTGCCAAAGCCAGAAAGGACACAAAATCGCCGTACCAGGCAAAAGCCAGACAAGATAAAACCGAAGTAACGACCAGGATCAGATGTGACCTGTCAGTAAACCGATCCTGAAAGAAATAACAGATTGAACCGGTTAACAATAGTCCGAAAATAGCGAGGTTCACTCCTATTGACTCGTTGTAAAAAAGCAGTGTAAATACTATACTGCAAGCTAGAATGATTTGATGTTTTTTCATATTTGTTGAATTTATTTATTAGAGGTCAAATATGTTATCGCCTTTTTTTTATAGGTTTTGTTTTTTTAGTGGCGATTTCATTGTTTTAATTTTTAAAAGTACTTTGCTTTTCAAAGTATTTAGATAAAAAAATATAGTTATTACGATTTCATTAATTTTTCAAGGTAAGAAAGGTGTTCTTTAAAGGCCGCACGTCCCCTGGGAGTTACCTGATAAGAGGTTTTGGGCTTTTTGCCTACAAACTCTTTTTTAACTTCAATATATTCAGATTTTTCAAGCGCTGAAGAGTGACTGGCTAAATTACCATCTGTAATGTTCAGAAGATTTTTCATCTCAGTAAAATCAACCCATTCATTGACCATCAGAACGGACATAATACCCAATCTGACACGGCTTTCAAAATCTTTATTTAGTTTATCAATAATTCCCATTGCGTGGATTATTTATATTTTTTGAACATTATTAATCCGTACAAGATATGCAAAATACCAAATCCAATGATCCAAAAAACTAAACCATATCCAATAAAAAAGAGAGAAATAAATCCTAAGCCTAACTCACAAAACCCTAAGTATTTAATATCTGAAAAAGTATATTTTTCAGCGTTTATAAGGGCTAAACCATAGAATATTAAAGTTGCAGGCGCTACTAAACCATAAATTTCATGGTATAAAAGTGCTAAACAAAATATACCTCCGGCCAAAAGTGGAATGGCTAAATTAAAAAGCATTTTTTTAGTCGCAGATGTCCAGATTGGCAAATCGTATTTCCTGCTCTTTCTGATGGTAAAAGTCAGTCCAAAAATGAAAGCAAAAGCTAAAATGACTAAACCAGTATAAAACAATTGTGATACTAAACTGTAAGGAATGGTAATTTGCTCTCCTCCAAAATATTCAATTCCGTTTGCTTTGAACAATTGATAAACGTACAATCCACCAATCAATGCTGACAGACCGGCAAAAACGCCTGAGAGTCCGCTTAAGGATATAAATCTTGAAGAGCGCTCCATCATGGAACGAATGTGTGCTAAATCTTCTTGGTGCTGCTGATTCATAAATAAAGTACTTTGTACTGCAAAGTTATATATTATTTTGAATTGACAAGTAAAAAAGGTGATTTTTTTATTAGACCGAATGAATTGTAAATTTTTATATACCACCCTGATAGGTTTCTGAAAAACAAAATTCATAGATATCTATAAATATATCGTCCCGCTGGCACTCTATTATAAATTTGGATAATCCCTAAACATCTATAATTTGTATGGGATTTCATGAATGAACACAAAGCTGCGTGAGGGATAGCAATAAGCTACCGAAGTAGCGTGGATAGCCCAACCCTATTTGCGAAAGGCGCGCATAAGCGGTATGTTAAGTAGCACCTTTTGTAAATACGGTCACGCTCAAAGTATATAAAACAACAAAGCCTACTCGATTTAGAATAGGCTTTGTTTATTTTATTTGAAAAGAATTATTTTTTGGCGCTTCGCATTTTTCTTGCTAAAAGTGTGTTTTTAAGCAACATTGCAATTGTCATTGGTCCTACTCCACCCGGAACCGGTGTGATATAAGATGCTTTTTTACTTACTTGATCAAAATCAACGTCACCTTTTATAACATAACCTTTTGAGTTTGATGCATCGTCTACACGGGTAATTCCAACGTCTATGATTACAACTCCGTCTTTGACCATGTCTCCTTTTAAGAATTCAGGAACTCCTAATGCTGTAATAATAATATCGGCATTTTTAGTAAATTCGGATAAGTTCTTAGTTCTGCTGTGGGTTAAGGTTACTGTAGAGTCTCCAGGCGTTCCTTTACGGCTCATCAAAATACTCATTGGTCGGCCTACGATGTTGCTTCTTCCAATTACTACAGTATGTTTTCCGGCAGTTTCTACCTTGTAACGCTCCAGTAATTGCATGATTCCAAATGGTGTCGCAGGAATAAAGCTTTCCATCTCTAACGCCATTTTTCCAAAGTTTGTTGGATGAAAACCATCAACATCTTTATCAGGATCAATTGCCATTAAAATCTTTTGCTCGTCGATATGTTTTGGTAACGGCAACTGAACGATAAAACCATCAAGATCGTCATCTTCATTCAGTTCTTTAATTTTATCCAGTAATTCAGCTTCCGTAATTGTTTCAGGCAAACTCACTAAAGTGGAATCAAAACCAATTTGCTGGCAAGATTTTACTTTACTTCCTACGTAAGTTAAACTTGCTCCGTTTGTCCCAACGATTACGGCTGCCAAATGAGGTACTTTTCCTCCGGCATCTTTTATCGATTGAACTTCGGCTGCAATTTCGTTTTTGATGTCTTCAGCTGTTTTTTTACCGTCTAGTAGTTGCATTATTGTGTAGTTAAAATGTTTTAGATTTAATTTTTTAGTTTCAGGTTTCAAGTTTCAGGTTTCTCCTTAAAACGAAACTATATTTATTTTAATCAAAAAAGTTTCAAGTTTTAGTCTCGAACATGAAACTTTAAACTTGAAACTTTTTTCTTATTTTTTTTTATCTCGGCATTCCGCCTGGCATTCCTTTCATGCCTCCCATCATTTTCATCAGGTTTTTTCCGCCCGGACCTTGCATCATCTTCATCATTTTGCTCATTTGGTCGAACTGCTTCATTAACTGATTTACTTGCTCGACTTTGGTTCCTGAACCTTTAGCGATTCTGGCTTTTCTTTTTACGTCGATTATGGCCGGTTTACTTCTTTCGATTGGTGTCATCGAGTGAATAATAGCTTCGATATGTTTGAAAGCATCATCTTCTATTTCTACATCTTTCATTGCTTTTGAAGCACCAGGTATCATTCCGACTAAGTCTTTCATGTTACCCATTTTCTTTACTTGTTGAATTTGAGTCAGGAAGTCATCAAAACCGAATTCATTTTTAGCGATTTTCTTTTGAAGTTTTCTGGCTTCTTCTTCGTCAAATTGCTCTTGCGCTCTTTCTACAAGAGACACAACATCCCCCATACCTAAGATACGCTCGGCCATACGATCCGGATAAAAAACATCAATTGCTTCCATCTTCTCGCCTGTACCTACAAATTTGATTGGTTTGTTTACAACCGTTTTAATCGAAATTGCAGCTCCACCACGGGTATCACCATCTAATTTGGTTAAGATAACTCCATCAAAGTTCAGGATATCATTGAAGGCTTTTGCTGTGTTTACAGCATCTTGTCCAGTCATCGCATCTACAACAAACAACGTTTCCTGTGGCTCAATTGCTTTATGAACACGGGCAATTTCGTCCATCATTTCTTTGTCTACTGCCAAACGACCAGCCGTATCGACAATTACAACATTGAAACCGTTTGCTTTAGCATGTTTGATTGCGTTTTGGGCAATCTCAACAGGATTTTTATTTTCCGGTTCTGAGTATACCTCAACGCCTATTTGATCCCCAACAACATGCAACTGATTGATCGCCGCAGGACGGTAGATATCACACGCTACAAGAAGTGGTTTTTTATTTTTCTTCGTTTTTAAAAAGTTGGCAAGCTTACCAGAGAAAGTCGTTTTACCTGACCCCTGAAGTCCTGACATTAAAATAATGCTTGGATTACCTGAAAGGTTAATTCCGGCAACATCGCCACCCATTAATTCTGTTAGTTCGTCTTTTACTAACTTCACCAATAATTGACCAGGCTGCAGTGTTGTCAAAACGTCCTGACCTATCGCTTTTTCTTTTACTTTGGTGGTAAAATCTTTAGCAATTTTAAAGTTAACATCGGCATCAAGTAACGCACGACGAACTTCTTTTAAGGTATCGGCTACGTTTACTTCTGTAATTTTACCGTGCCCTTTTAATATATGGAAGGCTTTATCTAACTTATCACTTAAATTATCAAACATAATTTTTTCTTTATTTGAAGTGCAAAGATAATCTAATTAGGTATTTCAGGCAATTTTTATTTAACTGCAATTTTCTGCCACGAAGTTTAGTTTTGCCACGAAGACTCGAAGACATAAAGTTTGCTTTTTTTTAATTTCTTTGAGCAAAAAATATAAAAAAGGCACAAAGAAAAAATAATCTTTGCGCCTTTGTGCCTTTGTGGCTATGAACCTTTGAACCTTTTTTTAAAATTGGAAATAAATAAACGGTTGTGATCCTGCAACAGCTGTAGCGTAAACAATCCAATAAACGAAACCAAGGATAATTGCTTTTCCTATTAATGGTGTTTTATCGAAAACAAATTTCATTTTTGATGTGATCACTTCCGGTAAAAAGTGCCAAACGTATCCAAAAAGCATTAATAAAAATACATTTTTATATCCTGATACAATTGTTTGCCATTGCTCCGGCTCAAAAGTCAGCTGACCAATATTATTGATAACCTGCAAAGCTGTTTCGAAATCTCTGGCGCGGAAAAAGATCCAGCAGAAAACAACGAAATGAAACGTAATAACGATCGAGAAAAACGTCCATAAGAAATTTGAACCATTACCTTCTTTTTTGGAAGGGAAAAATTCCATGAACATCTTGTGAACTGCTAATGCTAATCCGTGCAATGCTCCCCAAACAATAAACTGAGCTCCCGCCCCATGCCATAATCCACCTAAAAGCATTGTGGTAAACAAGTTAAAATTCGTTACCAAGGTTTGGTGTCTCTTTTTAGAAAGTAAAAATGTTAAACTAAAAAGAACAATTGCGCCAAAAGCAATACCTAACGGAATGAAACTCTCATTTACGTTTGAAATCCCCCAAAGCAATAATCCGAAGAAGAATAAACTTGGGAATAAAAACCCTGCAAATGTTCCTTCTCTGTTTCCTCCAATAGAAATATATAAGAAATCTTTTAACCAGGTCGATAACGAAATATGCCATCTTCTCCAGAAATCTGTGATCGAAGTTGATTTATATGGCGTTCTAAAGTTAGCCGGTAATTTGAATCCTAACAACAATGCAATACCGATTGCCATATCTGAATATCCTGAAAAATCACAATAAATCTGAATGGCATATCCGTAAGACGCCATTAAATTTTCGAATGCCGTATAGTTCATTGGCGTGTCAAAAACCCGATCAACGAAGTTTATGGAGATATAATTTGAAATTACTGTTTTCTTGATTAATCCGCCAATGATCAAAAACAATGCATTGTTTACGTCTTGCTTGGTCAGGTTTAACTTTTGATAAATCTGTGGCAAGAAATCTTTGGCCCTAACAATTGGTCCCGCAACCAACTGTGGAAAAAATGAAACGAAAAATAAATATTCGATGTAGTTTTTTGTGGGCTTGATCTCTTCACGATAAATCTCAATAATATAACTCATCGACTGAAAGGTATAAAACGAAATCCCGACAGGCAGAAAAATATCATGAAGCTGGTAATTACCATGAAACATATCATTGAATGTTACGATCATGAAATTCATATACTTGAAATAACCCAGTAATCCCAAATTCAGGATGACACTTATAACAAGGTAAATTTTCTTCCGACTGTCTTTTGCTTCTCTGTAAATGATCTGGCTTAAACCATAATCGACCACTGAAGAGAGTAATAACAGTAAAAAGTAAATTCCGCTTGACTTATAGTAAAAGAAAAGTGAAAAGAGAATAACGTATGTTAATCGCAAATAAAATGTTTTGCGTAAAAAAGCATACACAAAATAAAAAACAAGAAATAATCCTAAGAATAAACCGGTATTAAATAATAGTTTTTCTTCAGGATTGTATATAAACCAACTTTTTGCCTGTTCTAAAGTAACTTCGCCAAAATTCTGAACAAACCAATTATTTATGCTATCAATTGTAATCAACTTAATTTTTTAATTTAAAATTATCGTATGTTTTTATAAATGCCTCTGTAAACAAATCCCCTTGTTTTTCGTATCCGGGTTTAGAATAATGAACCCAATCGGGACCAATTAATCCTGTAGCTTTTAAATTTCGGATTCCGTCCATTCCTCCAAATTCGTCATATAAATCCCAAACTGCAAAACCATCTGTCTTCGCTGTTTCAATAATGCTTTTTGCATAATCACGAACGTAAACGTTAGGTCTTCTGGCTTTAAGCAATGAAGGCGGCGGCGTCATAACAATGATAGGAGCATCAATATTCTGATCTTTTATATTTTTTATAAACAGACGTAATTCTGCTATATAAGCCTGTGCTTCCATGTGATCATAACTTTCATTTGTTCCTAACGAAAAAATCAACAAATCGGGATGCAGTGCTTTTAGCTGCTCAAAGAATAAGGGATATTTATTATAATCTGAAAATTTAGCTCCGTTTACTCCAATGCTGCTGTAAATTAAACCTGGATTGTCTTTTTCTAAAACCAATCCGTTCAGTTCATATTTTGAAGCCTCTTTATTCGGAATCAGAAAGATTTTATTCAGCTCTTTTTCTGAATGATAATAATGAGTGAATGCATCAGATTCAAGGTTCAAAGGCAAAAATTCTGAGCTTGTAATATTCTTAGGTCTTGTTTCATTTGTCAGGATTTTTAACGTTCTTCCGGCACGAATGTTATTAGACTTCAGGTGGTTTTCTCTTTTGATATCGGCGATTGAAATTTTGTATTTATCAGCGATAGTCGAAATAGCCTCTCCTTTTTTTATTTTATGTGTGATTATCCTGCGTTCTGTAGACTGAATCGTTTTGGTCTGAGAGGAGATCGCCAGGTCAAACATATGTTGATTCTGAGGTGTAATAACCTTAATTGAGTTGAACTTATAAGCCGTGTCTTTTATATTCAGTTCGACCGCAAAACCACCGGTATCTCTCCACAACGCTATTCCGCTTAAACCAACAGAAAGATTCTTGAAAGGATGAATGTTTCGATAACTTTCCCAGCCTCTGTTAGAATAAAAACGCTCATTATAAGAACCATTTGTTTTTGCCAATTGATAAGGAAAAACCAATCCTCGTCCGGCATTTCCAAACTTTTGCTGAAGGTTTTTTCTAATCTCATTGGTCATTAAATCACTCTGAATATGAGAATCACCAATATGCACAACATTTATCTTCTGATTATTATGGCTTTCGTTTTCCTTTAATTTCAGAAAAAAACGCTCTAAGACTTTTGCATTATAGATTCTGTCCTCAGGAAAAGAATCAATTGCTGCTTTATTGACTTTATGAATCATATTTTTTGTTATTGGCTTTGAATCTGTTTCTTTTGTTGTGTCATTTGTTGTAAAAAAAAGACAACAAAAGAAAATAATAAGTCTACTCATCTACACTATCTTTTGTTACAGATACGGAATCTGTATTTGTTTTCCTGACTGTCTTCCGTTTATTGACATCAGTTGATCTGTTTTCGCGTAATACTTTGTACTGTTCGTAACCTTTATTTAACTGATCGTATAGTAACTTACCTATGGCTTTTGCACCACGTTGGTTAAAGTGCGTATAATCTTTATTGGCTTTCGCCGGTGATTCGTCGACCCATTTTACCATAGATCCGTCGCCCCCCATTAAGGTATATAAATTTACAAATCCGGATTCAGTATCCAAAGCATATCTTTTTTGTGATTTCATTAAAGGAACTACGGCAGAATCACTCTTCATTTCCATATTGTATTTCGTCGATTTATCTGCTGTTGAAATAATCAAAACAGAAACTCCGGGAAAGGATTCCTTTATTTTATTAACCACTTTTGTCATTCCTTTTTCATACCATGAATAATTTTTGGTTCCGTAGTTCAAAACGTTGGTTCCGTAATGCAGAATAATCAAATCGTACTTTAAATTATTATTAAAACCTTGCATTACATTGGCATTAAACATAGAGATTGGCAATCCTGAATTTCCCCTTTGAGAGAAATTATCAACATGAACCCCACTTCCGTTATCAAAATTGAAGCCATAAATTGGAATTGAATCTGAATTGATGAAATTGGCCTTAAATGATTTGATACTTCCCGAAGTCACTTTCAGCGTATTAACAAGATTACCCGGAACAAGGCTTTTACGCAATGTATCTTTTCCAATAATGAAATTTACATTTCCTTTTCTGGTTGATCTTCCATAAAACAAGGTAGGATTCTCTAATGTTGTAGCATATTTATTTAGCCCTGCCTCATATTGAACCCAGGTTGTGTTTGCTTTATTATTGGCAAAAAACACATGTCCATTTACTCCAAAAGGGCTAGCCGGATTTTTGACATTTAAGTACGATTGTGTTTTCCAGTTTTTAGAATAAGTAGATTTCACCGATGCTCTAGATGCGGCAGACTCTGAAGTAATTGGAACAAAACCAACACCGCTACCGCCAAAACGTTCCTGATAATTAGAACGAACATCCTGCACGATTAAATCGCCATCTGTCATCGAATCTCCATAATAAGCAATCCTTACTTTGGCTTGCGGATTCTTTTCTAATTCATATAATTTATCATAAAAAGAAATCAGGTATTGATATCCTTTATAGTTCTCGAAAGTTTCAGACGGAAATTCAATTCCCTCTGAAGCATTAAAAGTAATTTTCTCTCCCGCTTCCTTTTTTTCATTTTCAGAAACGTTACCGCCCTTTAGTGCCAAAGAATCGTTTGCTACAGATTCTAAAAGCAGACTATCTATAAGTACATTTTTAGAATCTACTTTACTATCCGGGAAAATTTTATCAGGTAAGATTTGTTTAAATCCAATGAAAGCTACAAATGCTAAAGCTACAATTGCAAAAGACTGAAAAAAATAAGATTTTGTGTTCACTAGTAATTATAAATTTGAAGAAAGGTTTCGTTAAAATTTTTATTCAAAATTCCTGTTAATTCCTTATAAAAAGTTGCGCAAAGATAGAATTAAACATTAATTTATGAATTGTTTTTAACATTAAAAATAAAACAAAAAAAGAGGTTAGATAAATCTAACCTCTTTATCAAAAAAAAAAATAAAAAAACAAAGCTAATGATTAACTGAATTTTAATCGGATATATTTATAATCAGTAAAGAAATAATCTAATTAATAAAAGATTATTTCTTTACTGCTGTTTTTTTTATTTCAAGATCGCATACTCTAAAGTAACATAACCTCTTTCTCCTGCATCATTTGTCATAGTAAGGAATTTAACTTTATAATAGTTTCCTGCTGCATCTTTCACTACATAAAAACGATCTGTTCTTATACTTGGTAATGAACCATTTTGTCCTCCGCCATTTCTCCAGTTGGCACCAATCATTCTTTGATCTGTAAGAGAAGCTTTAAAGCTATCTTCAACAACTTTTGCTTTAGTAAAATCTGCATAAGAGCCTCCGGTAGCAACTAAAACTTGATACACTTGTGTACCACCTTTTGAGTTTGAAGTAATAAAATCAGAGTAACCGTATGTAACATCACCACTACCCATATTTAAATAATTTGTAAATACGGTGAAATTCAAATCCCATTTTGTTTTTGCTGGTTCAACTGAAACAGTATTTCCTGAAGTCAAACTAAAAAATGAGAAATTAAAATCTGCATCTTTTGAAATTACCTTCTCTGTAAAAGTTGTTGAAGTTAAATCGGCATACTGAATTTTATATCCATTTCCACTTCTTAAAATTCTAACTTTTTTCCATCCTCTGGCAGCTCCGTCAACTTCAACACCACCTACTGCTGGTTTTACATTACTAACAGCAAATCCTAAATTCACTAAGTATACTTTATTATCAGCATCTGTTGCAGAAATTTCAGCAATTGCAGTTCCAACACCTGCTCCGGCACCAGCCAAAACACCTGTAGGATTGTCAACATATCCATTTGATGCTGCAGTTTCTCCTCCACCTGCTATAACTTTTATATCAATTACTTGTGGTAACGTAATATCAGATGTCTCCAATTTTTTTACTGCCATTTTTACAGATCCATTGATGATCACTCTAAAATCTGCTGCGCTCGAGAAACCAAAATCCCAAGAAGCTCTATTAACTGATTTTGACTCTCCTGCGCTTAAATCTAAATAAAGCTGATTAGGTTGATTTTGACCTCCTACTGATGCTGACAGAGTTGATCCTACTGAAGGCACTTCAGGTACAGGCGTATTGTCGTCATCACTTGAGCATGCTGCTAGTGATAATAAGGCTATTGATAAAAATAATAGTTTTTTCATTGTATTTCTGATTTATATTAAAGATTAAGATTATATGCTAATTTTAAAAAGTAGGAACGTCCGTAAGCCAGCATTACATCTCCTGAAGAAGCGTGAACTGCATTTGGATTTGTTCCCGTTTGATTTACATTTTTTATATCAAGAATATTTCTTACCCCAATGGTAACCTCAAAATGATCTTTGAAAAAGTTTTGTCGAATAGTAGCATCTAGCCAATTACTTGGATCAATTGTTGAAAGGACATAAGATGAAGCCCCTTCAATAAATTGCTGTGTTCTGCCATTGTATTTGTAATAACCTGAAAGAATGGTTTTCCATTTTGGAAGTTTGTATGAAACACTCGCATTTAAATTGAAAGAGTAAAGAAACTTATCATCTGAAGTAAATACCTCATTTTTTATTTCCTGAGAAACTCCAATTAATGCAGCACCAAAGTTAAAAGTTAGATTATCTTTTCTGAATTGGTTCATTGTAGAGAAATTCCACATTCTGTATTTACTAATATTCATATATTGATACTCCGGATTTCCTGTATCGGGATTAAATCTTACAAGTGCCATATCAATTCTATCATTAACATCTAAGTAACTTCCCGCAAATGTGTTTGAAAGCTGTGCTCCCGAAAAAAATGTAGTCGATTTTTTAAGACTGGCCTCATAAGACGTACTGGTTTCAGGAATAAGATTCTCATTACCAACGAAAAAGTGTCCGTCAAATATTTGTTTTGAATACAACTCCTCAAAAGTTGGTGTTCTAAAGGAGTTACCATAAGAACCGCGAAGTTCAATTCCTTTATCAAATAAATATCTTAGACCAAGAGACGAAGCATATTGATTATCAAACTGAGACTGAGCAGAAAATCTAATTCCCGGTTTTATAGACAATCGCTCACTCGCCATAATTTCTGACGAAACAAAGAAATCATAGTTTTCCAAAGTTTTACGAACAGGCGCCAAAATATTACTTGCCTCCTGAACTAATGCATATCCTCGATTATTTACGAATTCATAACCCAATTGCAAATCAACCGTTTTGCTTGAAAAAAAGTTATTTAAGGTTCCTGTAGAATAAAGAACTTCCATTGACTGATCTTTGACTGTAACATTATTAGCCTCTGACTTAGTAAATAGATAATATCTAAAACTCTCAACATCACGTGCTTGTTTCTGATGAGAAAGCGAAACATTATAATTCAATTGAGAGAACAGTTTACCAGTAACATTTAAGTTATGAAAATACCTGTTGGTTAAATATCTTTTATCATCTCCATAACGATAAGAGCCTAAAGTGGTATTGAAACCAGATTGTACTATACTGTTATAATAATCTACGTTTTCATCTAAATATTCGAATTTATAGAAAAAACGAAAATTATCTTTGTGATATGCTATCAAAGCCGTACCATTTAACTGGTCTTTTGGCAACCATCGATAACCACGTGTGCCATCATTTTCAGCATAATCAACCCCATTTTTATCGCTTAAATATCCCTGAAAATCATTTCGGTTTGCACCAAAAGAAACAAACCAGTTTTTATTGAATGTATGAGAAACTTTTAATGACTGAATATGGCGTCCCTGATCAAAA
Source organism: Flavobacterium aquidurense (assembly GCF_002217195.1). Lineage (NCBI taxonomy): Bacteria > Pseudomonadati > Bacteroidota > Flavobacteriia > Flavobacteriales > Flavobacteriaceae > Flavobacterium > Flavobacterium aquidurense. The sequence goes on from NZ_MUGR01000060.1 coordinate 57,649, forward strand.
AGTGAATATTCTTTGTTCACGGTTTCTTCCTGAACTGATGCTGTAATACCCCATTTATACTGTGAAGATTTCTTTGTAATTATATTCAGAACACCACTAACAGCATTTGCACCATAACTAACTCCCATTGAACCTTCGACAATTTCGATATGATCAACGTCATTAAGATTAATTTGGGAGAGATCTGTATTATTACCAAAACCTGCTTCATTCACTAAGGGAACATTGTCTACCAAAATTTTAAAATACTGCGCATCCAATCCAAATAAAGAAACTGTAGATCGCCCACTTGTTCCACTTGGTCTCACTGTAATATTTAAGTACTGATTTAGAACATCGGACAAATTATTTGCTGCTAAATTTTGAATGTCCTGATTTGAAATCACACGAACATTAAAAACAGACTTCTTAATTGACTGTGGCTCAAACTGTCCCGTCACAACCACTTCAGAAAGCTTATTTACAGCCGTAGTATCCTTTACTTGTGCAAAAGAAATTTGACAAAAAAGAAAAGCTGCAAAAAGGATATATTTTATTTCCATTATTTTTATTAAGTCTTAATAATGGCGCAAATATATAAACTATTTTTATTTGTTCTAAATAAAATTATATATTTGCAAAAAAATATAAAAACAAAATAATAAATTATGATTTCAAAAAGCCTCTATTTTTCAGCCGTTATGGCTTTGACTTGTAGCCTTGGTTTCAGTCAGGATAAAAAGCAACAAGACATTAAATCAATCAAATCAATGTGTGGTTGTTATGAAGTGAAGTTTAATTTTGCCGAGACTTTTCAGTATCCTAAAGATTCTCTTACTTACAAACCATCAGAAACGAAACACGAATCTGCTTTAGAATGGGTAGAGTTATTAGAAGACACTCCTAACAAAATTGTAATGCAGCACTTATTAATAGTAAGTGACGATATGATTATTAAACACTGGAGACAGGATTGGTTGTATGAAAACACTGACTTGTATTCATTTGACAAAGGATCTTCATGGAAATATAAAAAATTAGATAAAAAAGCCGTAAAAGGTCAATGGACACAAAAAGTATATCAGGTAGATGATAGTCCAAGATACGAAGGATCATCAACATGGGTACATGTAGACGGACAAGATTACTGGGCAAACGTTGCTGATGCTCCTCTACCAAGAAGAGAGCAAACCAAACGTAATGACTATAATGTTTTAAAAAGAAGAAACATTCACGAAATTACGGCTACAGGATGGAATCACGAACAAGACAATGACAAATTGATTCGTGACGAAAGCGGAAAAGATGTTTTATTAGCTCAGGAAAAAGGTATGGATGTCTACACTAAAGTTGCAGACATTAAATGTATCGCCGGACAAAAATGGTGGAAAGAGAATAACGCTCTTTGGAAAAACGTTCGTGACAAATGGCAAACATTGTTCGACAGGCATAAAGATTTAAACTTAGAAGCTAAGGTAGACAGAAAAGCACTTTACTCTCTTTTGTTTGATCTAAAACCAACTGCTACAAAAGCAGAATCAGATGCAATTATAGACAAATTTGTAAAATAAAAATATTTGTGTTAGTTATTAAAAAAGTAGCTGTCTCACA
>NZ_MUGR01000061.1:0-37253 GCF_002217195.1 Flavobacterium aquidurense
GCCATAAGACGACCAAAAAATGAGTTCGGTGATCTTTCTTGTCTATAATATTGTTCTTTTTTATCTATTAATAATACTATAAACAAAAAGTGAAAATTTATTATTTTTAAAGTTAGAAAGCAGTCCAAAATGGACTGCTTTCTTTAAATTTTCAGAAAAAAAATATGTTACTGAAATGAGTATAAAACCAATCTAAAAGGAGTTGTTGTACTTGTTAATGTATAACCTGTATAACCCGAAACTTGTACTCTAGCAAAATAAAGCCCATTAGGATTCATAAATTGATCGTCTAACGTCTTCAAAAATGAAGGTGCAACGATTGCCGGAGAAGCTGCTGTCGCAGTTGATTTCCAAACACCCGGTTGTAAAGTAACTGTTTTAGCTGTAGCATCTGTCTTTATAGTAAAATAATGATAAACTCTAGCTGCTACAACAGTTGGATTTGCTACAGTAGAGAATCTATACTCTATATAACTTGTTCCGTCAGCATTATTAAACCATGGTTGTATTCTATTAATAAATAAACCTGTACCGGCGCCAGCTTCAGCATTTGCTAATAAAGTTAGAAATAGAGCGGAATTTGCAGACTCAGATTTTGTTGTACTATAGATGTAAGCATATACATTATTACCGCTCTGTGGCATTAGTAATTTGTAGTCTTCAGTTAGTCTAGTTGGTTCATTCCTGAACTTAATCGTTGCGCTAACCCCATTTGTTCCTGTGGCAATAAAGTTGGTAGTAGCACTATCATATAAAAAGTTTGTTAATTTTTGCCCTTTAACTACTACCGGAAGCTTTGAGACAACACCAGTCGGAGTAAATGCAAATGCAACATCGTAAGCCTCCTGACTACCCAAATCTAAAGATGTTGCCGTACCAAAACGCGCATTCGGATTATAATCAAAATCAAACTGATGTGTTACAGCTCCGTCATTAGTTTCCATTACCCTAAACAACGGACTTGCTGCATTACCTTTTAAACTCTGAATGATTGCAGTGTTTTTGGGTAAATCTGTCCAGTCTTGCGCTGTTGCTTTTACAAAACGAAGAAAATGTCCATTTCTATTGGTTCTAAATATAATATCGCCATTTTTTTGTCCATAATAAAAAAATTGAAAATCTCCCAAATATCCTTTTGCTTTAAGCGCCGACGTTGGATAGTTATTAGCGTCAGACAAAAGATGAATTCTATTTCCTGTTGTAAAAACTAAACTTGCGGTACTTCCTGCTTGAATCTCATATTGACTTCTGTAGGTTTTGGTATCTGTATCTGTGCCTAAAGTAAAATCAGAGGCCATATCTACTTTTCCTTCAGGAAGAAATTTAAATAAATGTGTCCAGCCTCCTAATTGTGTACTATCTGTGTAGTAGACTGCTTTCCATCCTTCAGCAGAGGACAGCAAAACGTCGTTCAGTTCTTTTTGACGAGCACTTAATCTTTCTGTAGCATTTTGATCAAATTTAGCATCTACTTCTGTGCTTGTACAAGACACCAGAAGTAAGGCTATAAAAGAAATTATTAAATACTTATATATATATATTGCTTTCATAATATTTATTTTTATAAATTTTATTATCCTTAGTTATTTACTACGGCATCAGTGTTTTTTTGAGCCTGATCTCTTAATGCATAGAAATCTATATTAAAAGCATCTTTATAATATTTTACGACCAATGCTTCTTTTGCTTTAATATTTGCTTTAGCTGTAGCATCTGTAACACTCGCTAGGATTGCATCATATTCAGCTTTTGAACTCGTTAATATTGCAGCAGCAGTTTCAGCAAAATCTTCATAAATATTTAATCTTGCATAACTTGTTACAAAACCTAAATTTCTCGAAGTCGCAATTGGTTCTGTGTACCATGTTGAAGTATAGCCCACAGGAGTTAATTTAGACCAGGCCTGCTCATCAAATGGTTTAGTCTGATTTAAGATATGAACGTATTCATGCTGAATCGTATGAATAAATTGTGTAACATTTGCCCTACTCTTTTTATTCAGATTGTCTACTTGAAAAAGAGTAATTCTTTGCCCCCCTTCTGCCAATCCTAAAGTTAATGTTCCGTTTGTATTTAAATTAACACCTCCAACAAGAACAAACTCTCTGGGAGCTATCTTTTTTACAAAATTTACTCCACCAATAGTTGTATAACTATCAATCCAAATTTTCTTTACGACCTCCATTGCTGGCTGTACTTTTTCGACTTTTGGCGGGAATAAATATCTGGTATTATCGACTGTGTTTTGATCCCATTCATAATATACATTTATGTTATAAAGATCCAGAAAACTCGTACTAATCCATTTGTCTAAATCAGTTTTTGTTGGTACCGAAAAATCTAACCTGCTTTCTGTTGGCTGGTCTTCATGAGCACAAGAAGCAAGTAACAAAACTCCTGCTATTAAAGCTGCCTTATATGTTTTTACTATTTTCATACTATATTATAATTAAAAATTATCTAGGATTTTTTTCAATACCATTATCTGAAGCTCTAAGCGGGATCTGCAATGCTCTTCGTTTATCGTCTTTTTCTAAAACGTTATTACGAATTATTTTACCAAACTCCAGAGTATTGTGTGTTACAACAAGATTAAATCGTTTAATATCAAACCATCGAAGCCCTTCACGTATAAAATCTTTTCTTTTTGCTTCAGCTATAGCTTTTATATAAGAAGCCTGAAGAGGAGTTAAGGCGTAGAACGGGGTAAACTCGTTTGCAATTACTGGATATTTAGCTTGTACAACTGTTTCATTCATTAAATCTGTTGCGGCATTGTATCCTGATGTTCTGGTTCCTAAAAAGAATCCTAACTCTGTATTAGCTTCTGCCATCCTATTTTTCATTACTAAAGCTTCAATTCTATTCAGATACAATTCATCATTACTGAATAATACGGTAGCGGTATAAGCTTGTCCAATACCTGCTGTAATATTAGTAACTTTAAAATATTCATAAAGTTTTGGAACAACAACCATCACGCCCCCATAATACTGACCCTGAGCTCTTATTAAATTAGGTTTATTCCACATATTTGCCTGATTTCCTAATATCTCATCTGACCTATTTCCTGCAAGAGCAAATCTGTACGAACCTGCTCTATTTGCAATAGAATTAGGGTAATCGATCAATAAATTCGTTTCTTGCTCTGCTTTAGAGTATTCCAAAGACATTTGAGTAAAAGGAACTGCATTAAAAGCAGTCCAGTTTCTAATTCTTGTAGGTTTAGAACCGATCCCTTCAGAATATTCCAGTACTTTGTCCCAATCACCTTTTATTAAATAAAAACGACATGCAAAAGCTTTAGCCGCTTCAACATTGAAATGAAACTTAGGTTCTTTATAATTATTGGTTACATATTTCAGACCTTCTGTAATGTCCTGCTCTATAAGGTCAAAAACTTCCTTAACGGTATTTCGTTTATATTGAACCAGTAATGAAGTTTCTGGTTTAGTAATATAAGGAACACCTAAATCAGTTGTTGCTGTAGCAGGATTGTAACGATTTGACCATAAAGAAACCAACATGAAGTGATTGTAAGCTCTGGCAATTAATGCCTCCCCTTTTTGAGGATTCAAACTAACAGGGTTTCCTAGCTTTTCAATAGAAGCCAAAGCTTGATTTGCTGCCGCTATTGATGCATACGATTCCGTCCAAAATCCATTTTGAGTTTCGTATCCAATCTGAGTGTGCATTTCCCAGTTATAACTCTGATCGTTATTTAGATTCGCAGCCTCTTTTAATTCTGTGTCGAAAACATTATCTGACATCACTTCTGCAATTGCAAAATAAGAGTTGTTAGGATAAGCGGTAACCAACAATTCAGATATTTTTTCAGGTGTATCTATCATAGTTCGGTTGTCTGGTACTTCTGAAAGAAATTCGTCACAACTGCTAATACCGAGCAGTATTAATAATGACAGTGTTATTTTTATATTTTTCATAATTAATTTTATTGTTAAAATGAAAGGTTAATTGCAAAAGTGTATTGTGCTGTAATAGGAAAAGCTACCCCACCTGTATTACGAAACTCAGGATCCTGACCGTGTAAGTTTTTATCTGAATAAATCAACCATGGATTAACAGCTGATCCTTTCAAATTAAAAGTACTTACTCCCAGTTTTCTCTTAAACTCACTTGGGAATTCCCAGCCAAGAGAAATATTTTTTAATCTCACAAAATCACCGCTTGCTACTCTTACATCAGAAAAATTATAAGTATTATACGCGATTTCTAAGTCTCTTTCCCCGTAATTTCTATTCAACAACTTATCTGCAATGACTGGAACATTTGTAGTGTTTTCATCACCTGGGTTGATCCATCTGTTAGCAAATTCTTTTGTAAAAACAGTCTGATCAGTGTATTTGTTACTGTAAACAGGGTTTAATCTTATTTTATTTCCTCCAGATCCAACTACGAAAACATATAGTGACCAACTTTTATAAGTAAAGGTATTAGCAAAACCAATAGATTTATTAGGTTCAACCGATCCTTCATATTTCAAATACTTCATAACATCATTTGTATCTTGAAAATCAGCTTCTGTTATATTATTAGCAGCACCATCTTGCAATTTGAAAGTTGGTAATCCTTGATTATTTAATCCAGTAAACTGATAAGAATACAAGGAATTTCTAGGATGCCCAACAGTATTTCCTCCATTTGCAGCGATTAAATCAAATACAGCTGGTTTATTGGCTAATTTTGTAATTTTCTGATCGTAAACAGAAAAATTCAATGTGGTAGACCATTTAAAATCTTTTGAAACAATATTTTGAGTAGTAAAACCAAGTTCAATACCTTTAGTTTCCATGTCGGCATTATTTCCCTGTTTAACACTTTGCCCACCAACTCCAGATGTAATTACATAATCAATAAGATCAAATGCTTTACGTCTGTAAACATCTGTAGTTAACTGAACTCTGTTTCTGAACATTCCAAGATCTAAACCAATATTAGTTTCATATTGTTTTTCCCATGTCAAATCTCCATTTTGCAAATCTTCAATTCTGATGGCATTTTCTCTGTCACTAGTATTAAAACGGTTTGTGATAAAACTCTTATAAATAGCTAATGAATTTGTTGCAGGGCCTGCTGTTGCTGTTAAACCGTATGAAGCCCTAAGTGCTAAAGTATTAACAGATTCAACATTCTTCATGAAGTTTTCTTCCTTTACATTCCATTTTCCACTTACTGTATAGGTAGGCAACCATCTTGAAGAACCAGTATCACCTTGTCTGTTTGATCCGTCATAACGACCTGTAATAGATGCTGTATAACGACGATCGTAAGTGTATCCTACTTTTCCAAAGAAACCAACCGTACGCTCTCTCTCTGCTCCAAAATCATAATAAGAATTACCTTCATTTATCAATTTCTCGATTAATCTAGGATCAACAAAAGCAGTAAGTCCTTTTTCGTATTGAATTCCTGCAGCTGTAAAGTTGTCATTGTTTCTGTCTACTGATCTAAACTCTGTACCAAAGAAGCCTTCAAGTTCATGTTTAACGTTAAAGGTATTTCTGTACGTAACACTATTTCTAACATTGTACGAAGTCATGTCATTAGTATATTTTCTCAAGAATCCTCCGTTTTCCAACACTGAAACTTTTGGTGCCGTTAAATCATTTGGATTTTGATATAAGAATGCATTATCTTTTTGAATTTGAGTATTTAAAGTAGCTCCAACTCCTGCATTGTATGCCCCTACTACATTTGAGCCTTCATAAATTTTGTGCTCTCTTGATGTATTCGCATAACGGGCAGAACCTGTAAAGTTGTACGTTAAATGTTTGTTGATTTTATAATCTATGTCTGCTTGAAAACGAATATCGTTTACTTTTATTCCCATAGTATTATTTTTCAATTCTTTTAAGATATTCATAGGAGCCCAATTGTTTTGGTAGTACTCATAATTACCATTTTCGTCATAAGGTCTCAATGTTCTGCTGGTACTTAACACATAGTTAAACGGGTTAATATCGAAATCTCTGGTTACTTTACCAAATACAACGTCATTTTTACTTTCATAAGTACCCGGAGCTTCCTGATCACGAACAGAAGCCAGTGTTGACAAAGTAATATTTAATCTGTCGTTGATATAAAATGTACCTTTTAAGTTTGATGACAATTGTTTTACATTATCCGCCAAAGTCCATCCCGGATCTGTGTAATATCCTAAAGAGCCATAAAAGGTGTTGTTTTTTCCTCCACCAGAAAAGCTTAACGAGTGATTTTGTGTAATAGAGGGTCTAAATAAAACTTTGAACCAGTCTGTATTCCCTAATTCGTATTTTTTCAAAAATTCATTGATATTCGGTTGCTCATTTCTAACACCAAATTGGCCATTTGATTCGTTATAACGATTAATTTCTTTAGCCAAAATACCGTATACACCACTAAATCTAGCTGTCAATGATGAACTTTGGGTAAGATACCCCTTAGCTCTCATTTCTTGAAAAACACTCATAGATTCCTGAGAATTCAAAATATCGTATTGTGTGTAACTTGGGACAGTTCTCACTGTATTTTCTACAGAATAACTTACTTTTAGAGGAGAATCCCTACGTCCTTGTTTAGTCGTAACAACTACAACCCCATTTAACGATCTTGAACCGTAGATTGAAGTAGCTGACGCATCTTTAAGAATTTCAATACTTTGAATATCATTTGCATTTAATCCTGCTACAGCAGAACTTAATAAGGTGGCTGAATTTCCGGAAGCTAAATCTGCAAATGAAACATTGATAATATCTTCCTGCACTACTCCGTCAATAACCCATAGAGGTTTTGTATCTCCAAAAATAGAAGAAGATCCACGAACTGTAATTTTAGGTGTCGAACCAAAAGACCCGGTAACGTTTTGTACGGTTACCCCTGCAGCTTTACCCTCGATCATTCTGCTGACATCTACTACACCATCAACTTTTAATTCAGAACCTGAAATTTTGCTGATTGCACCTGTAAAAGTTCTTTTAGAAGTTTTTTCGTAACCCGTAGTTACTACTACTTCTTTTAAATTTTGCCCTTCATCATTTAAGACAATCGTTGGATTTGTGTTTCCTACTCCAATTTCTTTGGACTCCATTCCCACATAAGAAATTACAAGTTTATCACTGCCAGAAGGCACTTCGATAGTAAATCTACCATCAAAATCAGTAAGAACAGCATTTTTTGTTCCTTTTACAGAAACCGTAGCTCCTGGTAACGGGCTGCCATTAGCATCGGTAACCACACCTTTGATAATTGGACCTGCCGTTAATATTTCAAACAGCGAATTACCGGTGTCTGAACTTGTAAAAGAATCAGCAGTATTCTTCTGTAAAACAATTTGATTGCTTACTTCCGTATAGGTTATATTAAAAGGTATTAAAATTCGGTTAAGAATGCTTGACAGCATTTCCTGATCTGCATCTATACTTACTTTTTGGGCAAGCTGAGGCAGTCTTGAGTTATAAGAAAATTTTACATGGGCAGATTTCTCCAGCTTAGATAACGCATTGTCTAATGTTAAATTAGCAACATTAATGGTAACCTTGGTATCTAGTTTTTTTTGCCCATTTACATTATTTGCCATGGCAACACTTGAAAATACAAGCGCCAGGACAAACTGAAATAGTGTTATTTTCATGATTCGATGGAGTAATCGTTGTTTAACAACTGGTTTTTTCATAATTTTGGATTGTTTTGATTAATACTGATTCGAGTGTATTTTAAGAAACATTATGAGTTACTCTTTACAGAGAGTAATTCAATTCAATTTAAGTGTCGATAATGTTACAGCATTTCGGCACTTTTTTTCTGCATTATCATCTTTTACATAGGCATATATTATTTTTTAGTTGAGACTGTTTTTGGTTGTTGTTGTTCTTTCCAAATTCAAATCGAGCTATATAATTACAGTTATAAAGCGGGATTAGTTACATCCTTCAGATGTTATAATGATCTGGTTTCCATTCATTTCAAAACTGGTATTATTGCCTATGCTATTACAGACAATTTTCAGTTTTTCTGTCAAAGGCTGATCACTGAGTGAAGTGGTAAGGTGACAATCTTTTAATTTATTCTTAGGATAATCAATATCCACCAGATAAGCCTGTTCTATTGTCTGGAAGATCTGTGATACAGGAATATCAGTGAATTCAAAACTCAATTGTTCAATATTACCAACACTGCGCGTTAATGTAACATCTTGGGTAATATTTGTAATTTTATTGAAACTTAAATCGCTACGTAAAAAGCGAAGTGCCTGATTTGGAAGTAAAACCACTTCTTCCTGATTTGATTTAGCTACTAAATCATTCGATTTTACCCTAACTTTACCGGTGCGCACAAGAACTTCAACGTCAGGCTGATCAGAATAAGCCTTTACTCTAAAACTAGTTCCAACAACCTTCGTAACGATTTCGTTTGCATAAACAAAAAAAGGCTTTTTAGGATTTTTACTAATTTCAAAGAAACCTTCGCCGGACAAATACACCTTTCTTTCGTTTCCGGTAAAGATTTTAGGATAACTTAATTTACTATTGGGTTGCAATAAAACAGAACTGCCATCAGACAATGTGATGATTTGTGGTTTATCCGAATTATTAGTCTGCTCGACTAATCCTTCACTGTTTTCGTCTATAAGTTCTTTATAAGTAATCACAGTACTTTTTGGACTGATCTGATTTTGATAAAACCAAACAGATAAAATGCCAAAAACTAAAATGGCTGCAGCTCCGCTAAAGAAATATTTTCTAAGAGTTTTTACTTTTGAATCGTGAATTGAATTAATGTGCTTTTCTTTTTCTTCAATTTTAATCCATGTAGTTTGTAACGCGTTGTGGATATCAGATGGTGATAAATTAGAATCCGGCACTTTCATGGCCAACAATAATAATCTTGCATCTTCTACCAACTTGGCACGCTGGCGGCTTTCTAAAGTCCACTCTTCCCAACCATCCTCGTCAATTTTAAATAAAATCCATGACTGGAATGATTCGTCAGACAAAAAATCTTCAATTTCGGTATATTTATTACGTTTTTGCATTTAAAAATAAGGTTACAAAAACATAGAGGACACTTTTCTTATTATATACTCACTAAATTGTGATTTTTTTTTATTTATTTTAAAATAAATTTAACATGTAGTTAAAGATAGTAGTATAATTAACGAAAGGTTGCCTTTCCATTCCTTGCGTAATGTCAGTAAACCGCGATATAACAGATTACTTGCAGACTGATAATTAACCTCTAACATATCGGCAATTTGTTCTACCGTTAATCCTTGGTGATAGCGCAAATACAAAGCTTCTTTTTGACGTGCAGGCAGTTCATTTAATAATTTATTCAAATAGACTACTTTTTCTTTTGTAGCATAGTCATCATCGATAAGTTCGTTTTCTACTGAAAATTCTAAAAGAAATGATATAGCATCAGTACTTGTAGCTTTGCGAAAAATATGATCACGTTCATGCAAACGGGCGATTCGCTTACGCACGCTTGATAACAAATAGGCTTTTACAACAACGGAATTTTGCAATCCGTTACGATATACCCAGATATCGGTAAAGACATCCTGAACACAATCTTGTACTTTTTCAGCATACGGAGAAAGTGAATTTCCGTAATTGACTAAATCTCCATAATATTTCTCGAATAATATCGAAAAAGATTTTTCATCGCCATCTTTCAAGTTATTCCAAAGCGTAACATCGTTAAAAGTCTTTACTTGTAAAAATTTGGTCTTCATATTAATTTGCGGTAGAATTCTTGAAAATAAGCACTTGGTTTTAACATAAAGAATACGTTTTTTTAACATTATTCTCTACTTCTGTGCGATAAATATATAAAAGCAATTATACAAAACAAATTTTATTTACATAGAAAAAGCAATTTCCTAACATAGAAAACCGCCTCGTTTATTGACCTGCCACGGGTTAGCCCTAATTTTAAAATGTATCAACACTTAAAATTATTTTACAATTGTCAGATTTTACCTCCATATATTTAATCTTATTTTTTAACAAAATTATAAGGGTTACCTTTTTGTGTATTTTAAAGAATAAAATAATCAAACGTCGATCTTTGATCCAAAATTTTAAAAGAACAATAAGAAATCAAAAGACGGCACTAAGAATTACATAATTAAAAGCATTACTTAAAACAAATGCCATAAAAAAAAGCCTTGCTTTTTAGCAAGACTTTAAATGAATTATTTGATAAAATAGCTTAGAAAGCTACATTCCATCTTGGTAATTTTGCATTTTCATCTAAGAAATTCTGCAAAACCTGTCCTTCAACTGCAGTTGGAATCGCTTTGACATCTGCATTAAAAGTTTCGTACCAAACTACTTCTAAAGCTGAAATGCTTTCCAGTTTCATTTGTGCCGGCCATGAATATTTTCTTCCTGTTTTAGCAAATTGGTGTCCGTTTACAATTTTGTCGTATAACCCGCCATTTTTGCTTTTTAGAGTTCCGTCATTCTGAACAGTCCCTGTAGAAGCAACCATGATTAACTCTTTTGCATCACCTTCGACAGCATAGACAACAAAAACACCTGCACCAGCTTCAGGAGCATTGCAAACTTGTTCTAAACTGTCTTCCATTGTAAAAGTAAAACTATTGCTTACTTTAAATTTTTCTAATTCTTTGTACATATTTCTTATTTTAAGCTTCTATCCCAATAGCTATCGGAACTAAGTTGCTACGTTTTTAATTACATTCCTAACATTTTAAAAATGTAAAAAAGTCTCAACACAATATTGAGACTTTTTTTTGGAATTTTTTATTTTGAAAATTGGAGATTATCCAAGAATTTCTTTCACTTTTTTACCAATTTCAGCTGGCGAATCAACAACGTGAATTCCGTTGTCTCTCATAATTTGTTTTTTAGCAGCAGCCGTATCATCAGAACCACCAACAATAGCACCTGCGTGACCCATTGTTCTACCAGCAGGAGCAGTTTCTCCGGCGATAAAACCAACAACTGGTTTACGATTACCATCAGCTCTAACCCATTTAGCAGCATCAGCTTCTAATTGACCTCCAATTTCACCAATCATGATGATAATTTCAGTTTCAGGATCGTTCATTAACAATTCAACAGCTTCTTTAGTTGTAGTTCCAATAATTGGATCTCCACCAATACCAATAGCTGTAGTAATTCCTAAACCTTGTTTTACAACCTGGTCAGCAGCTTCATAAGTTAAAGTTCCTGATTTAGAAACGATACCAACTGTTCCTTTTTTGAAAACGAAACCTGGCATAATACCAACTTTAGCTTCACCCGGAGTAATTACTCCCGGACAGTTTGGCCCGATTAATCTGGAATTTCTTTCTTTAACATAATTATTTGCTTTAATCATATCTGCTACAGGAATTCCTTCTGTAATAGCAATAATTACTTTGATTCCAGCATCAGCAGCTTCCATAATTGCATCAGCAGCAAAAGCTGGCGGTACAAAAATGATAGATGTATCAGCTCCGGCTTGCTCAACAGCATCTTTTACTGTATTAAAAACCGGACGGTCTAAATGGCTAGTTCCCCCTTTACCAGGAGTAACACCACCAACAACATTAGTACCGTACTCAATCATTTGAGAAGCGTGGAAAGTTCCTTCGCTTCCTGTAAATCCTTGAACAATTATTTTGGAATCTTTATTAACTAAAACACTCATGATATATATTTTATGTAGTTTTTAAAATTGTGATGCAAAAGTAAGGTTTTGTAACGTATTTTAACCTTTTTGTCTTCAAAAAAATTAAGAAAATTGACTCATTTGATAACCGCGATACAATTTATCATCTTTTATTTGCCAAATTATAGCAAAATGGGCCAATAACATCTCTTCTCGTGGGTTCTCAATCGTTTTCACAAAATGCGAATATCGAACTGAAACTAAGTCATCTTCAGCTAAAATATGGCTTATTCTTACTTTCGACCGTACATAGGCACGACTAAGCTCATTTGCCATATCCAGCATTGAATTATAATCCATCTCAATCAATCCTTTGGTGCTGTTCCAATCCAACTTTACATCAGGATGTAAATAAATTTTCATGATATCGCTATCAATTAAGGCGTCTGACTTGTAAAATTTCTGAACAAATTCTTTAATAGACATATTACTTCAATTTATTTAAAATTTCAGGAATCTTTTTGATGTAGGCTAATTGTTTCAACTTTTCTCTTGATTCTTCGATTGGAGTTCCAAAGTAAGATTTTCCTCCTTCTACCGACTTGGTAACTCCGGTTTGTCCCATAATAACAGCCTTCGCTCCTATCGTGATGCCGCTTGTAGTACCAACTTGTCCCCAGATTGTAACTTCGTCTTCGATAATGACACAACCTGCAATACCGGTTTGTGAAGCAATCAGACATTTTTCACCAATCACGGTATCATGTCCGACATGCACCTGATTGTCCAGTTTTGTTCCTTCGCCAATAGTGGTATCGCCAGTAACTCCTTTGTCAATGGTACAAAGTGCGCCAATGCCAACATTGTCTTTTATTACTACTCTTCCACCTGAAAGGAGCTGATCAAACCCATCCGGACGTTTTTTATAATAGAAAGCATCAGCTCCTAAAATAGATCCCGCATGAATAATTACATTATCTCCAATTACGGTATGATCGTAAATCGTAACATTAGGATGTATTAAACAGTTTTTTCCAATTGTTACGAAGTTTCCAATAAAACAATTGGGCTGAATAACGGTACCTTCTCCTATAGTTGCAGACAGCGCTATTGAAACAGTTGTCGCCTGAAACGGTCTAAAATGTTTGGTAAGGGTGTTAAAATCTCTAAAAGGATCATCAGAAATTAAAAGAGCTTTACCTTCCGGGCAATCTACTTTTTTATTAATTAAAATAATAGTAGCTGCCGACTGTAAAGCTTTGTCATAATATTTTGGATGGTCGACAAAAACAATATCTCCTGGCTCAACAACATGTATTTCGTTCATGCCTGAAACAGGGAAGTTTGGGTCGCCAATAAATTCGCATTGAAGCAAATTAGCAATTTCTTGTAAAGAATGAATCTTTGGAAATTTCATATTTTATAATTAGAAAATTTATCAATTAGAGAATGTGCCAATTAGAAAATGTGTCAATCAGAAAATGAATGCTCAAAATTGTGATGATTCACTAATTTTCTAATTGACCCATTGACAAATTATCTAATTAAAAAACTACTCTTTTACACGCTCCATGTAATTACCTGAAGCTGTATCAATTTTAATTTTATCTCCTTCGTTGATAAACAACGGAACGTTTACTGTTGCTCCGGTTTCTACCGTAGCAGATTTAGTAGCATTTGTAGCTGTATTTCCTTTTACTCCAGGCTCAGCATAAGTAACTTCAAGAATTACAGAAGATGGCATATCTACTGATAAAGGCAAATCAGTTTCAGTATTTACCTGAACCATTACACTTGTTCCTTCTTTTAATAATCCCGGAGCATCCAAAATGTTTTTATTCAAAGAAATTTGCTCAAAAGATTCTGTATTCATGAAATGAAATTCATCTCCTTCAGCATATAAAAACTGATAGTTATGCGTTTCTACACGCACATCCTCAATTTTGTGTCCTGCAGAAAATGTATTATCCAACACTCTTCCTGTAGTTAAACTTCTTAATTTTGTTCTTACGAAAGCTGGACCTTTACCAGGTTTTACGTGAAGAAATTCGACTATTTTATAGATATCGTGATTAAATTTAATACACAATCCGTTTCTAATATCTGATGTAGATGCCATTTTACTTTGTTTTATTTAATATTTTGTTGATTTGTTTAATCGTNNACGATTAAACAAATCAACAATTAAACTTTTATTTAATAGTTTCCTGAATAACCTTTCATAATTCCTCGTGATGAATTTCTGATAAAATCTAAAATTTCATCTCTCTCAGGAGTAGCTTCCATTTCAGCTTCAATAATACTTAAAGCTTGTGTTGTATTGTAATTCTTCTGGTATAAAATTCTGTAAATTTCCTGAATTTCTCTAATTTTTTCAGTACTAAATCCTCTTCTTCTTAAACCAACTGAATTAATTCCAACATAAGACAACGGTTCTTTTGCCGCTTTTGTATACGGCGGAACATCTTTTCTTACCAATGATCCACCGGAAATCATAGCATGATCTCCAATATGAATAAACTGATGAATAGCTGCCAAACCACCAATTACTGCGTGATTACCAACGACAACGTGACCTGCCAGAGCAACTCCGTTTACAATAATAGCATTATTTCCTATTTCGCAATCGTGCGCAATATGGGCATAAGCCATAACTAAACAGTTATTTCCTAAAATTGTTTGTCCTGAAGCAACTGTACCTCTATTGATTGTTACACACTCTCTAATAGTACAATTATCTCCTATAATAGCTAAAGAATCTTCTCCTCCAAATTTTAAATCTTGTGGTACTGCAGAAATTACTGCTCCTGGAAAAATATTACAATTTTTTCCAATACGGGCACCTTCCATGATGGTTACATTTGAACCAATCCACGTACCATCACCAATAATAACATTATTGTGAATTGTTGTAAAAGGCTCAATTACAACGTTTTTAGCGATTTTAGCGCCGGGATGAACATATGCTAATGGTTGATTCATCTGTGAGTTTTATATTTTATATTAAAATAGTCTAATTTGGGCAACAAACGTAAACAATAAAATCGATAAATATTATTGTTTTCTTGCAATTTGAGCCATTAATTCTGCCTCTGTTACCAATTTTCCATTTGCGTATGCATTTGCCTGCATGTGACAGATTCCTCTTCTGATAGGAGAAATCAATTCGCATTTAAAAATTAAGGTATCACCAGGCAATACTTTATGCTTGAACTTAACATTATCAATTTTCATGAAATATGTCAAATAATTTTCAGGATCCGGAACTGTGCTTAATACTAAAATCCCACCTGTTTGTGCCATTGCTTCAACAATTAAAACACCCGGCATAACCGGAGCTTCAGGAAAATGTCCTACGAAGAAATTTTCATTCATCGTTACATTTTTCATCCCTACCACATGACTATCAGACATTTCTATAATTCTGTCAATTAACAAAAATGGAGGTCTGTGTGGCAATACGGCCATAATTTTATGAATATCCATCAAAGGCTCCAGATTTAAATCATAAACCGGAACATGATTTCTTTGTTCAATTTTGATAATTTTAGCTAGTTTTTTAGCAAACTGTGTATTCACATAATGCCCAGGTTTATTAGCAATAATTTTTCCCTGAATTCTAACTCCAATCAAAGACAAATCTCCAACAACATCTAATAATTTATGTCTTGCAGCTTCGTTTGGATAGTGTAAAGTAAGATTGTCTAAAACACCATTTGGCTTAACCGAAATTTTGTCTTTACCAAATGCTTTCTTTAAGTTCTCCATTGTAGCATCAGAAATTTCTTTATCTACATATACAATAGCATTGTTTAAATCTCCTCCTTTAATGAGTCCGTTCTCTAAAAGAGATTCTAACTCATGTAAGAAACTAAACGTTCTTGAATTAGCAATTTCCTCTTTAAAGTCAGCTATACTTTTCATAGTTGCATTTTGAGTACCTAAAACTTTAGTACCAAAATCAACCATTGCAGTAACCTGATAATCATCGCTTGGCATTACCAAAATCTCGCTTCCGGTAGTTTCGTCAGTAAACGAAATAACTTCTTTTACTACATAAACATTACGTTTAGCTCCTTGCTCTTCGATTCCGGCATTTTCAATCGCTTCAACAAAATATTTTGAAGAACCATCCATAATAGGCAGTTCTGAAGCATTCAATTCAATAATAACATTATCCAAATCACAGCCAACTAATGCGGCTAAAACGTGTTCCGGAGTTTGAATTTTTACACCTAATTTTTCTAAGTTAGTACCTCTTTGCGTATTAACAACATAATTAGCATCAGCCTCAATGACTGGCTGGCCTTGCAAATCTACTCTTACAAAAGTGAAACCATTATTAATTGGAGCCGGTTTAAAAGTCATTGTAACTTCTTTTCCAGTGTGTAATCCAACGCCTGTTAGTGAAATTTCATTTTTGATGGTCTTCTGTTTAACCATTATTTCCATTTTTTGGGTTTATTATTTGTTTTTTTAATTCATCAATTTCGGCAACAATCTTAGGCAGATTTTTGAAATGAACATACGATTTGTTAAAATCTGTATATGCCAGAGACGGAGTCCCCTGTAATGTTTCATCATCTTTAATGTTTCTTGCTACTCCTGACTGAGCCTGCAATCTGACATTATTACCTATAATTAAGTGGCCTGCGATACCTACTTGCCCGCCAATCATACAGTTTTCTCCAATTTTCGTAGAACCAGCAACACCTGATTGCGCTGCAATTACGGTATTTTTACCAATTTCTACATTATGGGCAATCTGAATCTGATTGTCTAATTTAACTCCTTTTCTAATTATTGTAGATCCCAGAGTTGCACGGTCTATTGTGGTGTTTGCCCCAATATCTACATTATCTTCTATAACAACGTTCCCAATTTGAGGAACCTTACTATATACTCCTTCTTCATCCGGTACAAAACCAAAACCATCCGCGCCAATAATAGTTCCCGAATGAATTGTACAATTATTACCTATAATGGTTTCAGAATAAATTTTAGCGCCTGCAAAAATATACACATTATCGCCAATAACAACATTATCGCCAATAAAACTGTTTGGATAAATTTTCACATTGTCACCCAACACTACATTTTGTCCTATATAACTAAAGCTTCCTAAATATAAATTCTCTCCATATTTAGTTCCTTCACTCATAAAAGAATGTGCTTCGATTCCATTTTTATTCAATTTTACCTGATTGTAAAACTGTAAAAGCTTAGAGAAAGAGGCGTAAGCGTCTTCTACTTTGATTAAAGTCGTGGTAATATCTTGTTCGGGGATAAAGCTGTCATTAACTATAGTTACTGAAGCCTTTGTAGTGTAGATGTAATTGATATATTTTGGATTAGCCAAAAAAGTAAGGGATCCTTCCTCACCTTCTTCGATTTTAGACAGCCGAGAAACTTCTGCATTGGGATTCCCAACAACTTCTCCTTCTAAAATTCCTGCTATTTGTTCTGCTGTAAATTTCATTGCGACAAAAATATAAAAAATAGATTTTAAATGTTAATTTTAGATAAGTTGTTTTGGAAAACAGATGTAATATTTTGTCACCAATTTAGATAACGATTTCAAATTCAGCTGATCAGATGCTTCTACAACGTCCTCAATTGTTTTATCTTTTTTCAAAATTCGTATCGGTTCAGCTTCTTTACTGTAAGCCTGATTTTTTATTTTTCCTCTAAAAATAAAATACCCTGCCTCTAATTGTGTAATATGGTGGTCGTTAGCAAATTTTTCTTTCAACGATTGCGATTCTTCTGCCGAAATTTTTTCAGCGCTCAATTTAATTTTTAATAAATCCCTATTAATAAGCATCTTACTCAAAGTAGACAATATAAAATCATCTTGCTTCTGCCAGGCTTTTAAGGCGCTAATAATATCAAAATCATCTAGTTGAGAGAATAAATCTAATTTTTCAGCATCAAAATCCTCCAAAGACACTTTATTTTGCATAAAATACAAAAGAGGCTCACTGCAAGGCAAACTAATTCCTTTTAATGTTAATTCTTTCGCTCTTTTTAGAACATTCATCAAAATTAACTCCGCCACTAAACTTGTTTTATGCAAATAGGCCTGCCAGTACATTAATCTTCTTGAAAGCAGGAATTTTTCAACAGAATAAATCCCTTTTTCTTCAATAACCAAAGTTCCCTCAACAACATTCATCATCTGAATCAAACGTTCAGAATTAACATTTCCTTCCGCAACTCCGGTATAAAAGCTATCACGTTTTAAATAATCCATTCGATCCATATCCAATTGACTAGAAATCAATTGCAGCATAAATTTCCTGTGATAATCACCTTTAAAAACCTGAATTGCCAAACTCAATCTCCCGTCAAATTCGTCATTGAGCTGATTCATAAACAATAACGAAATCGCTTCATGATTAACATCTTCAACAAT
Organism: Flavobacterium aquidurense; assembly: GCF_002217195.1. Classification (NCBI taxonomy): domain Bacteria; kingdom Pseudomonadati; phylum Bacteroidota; class Flavobacteriia; order Flavobacteriales; family Flavobacteriaceae; genus Flavobacterium; species Flavobacterium aquidurense. The sequence goes on from NZ_MUGR01000061.1 coordinate 18,038, forward strand.
ACTTTTTTCCATAGCATGCGAAAATGGCCCGTGACCAATATCATGCAGCAAAATAGCAATAAGCAAAGCATTTTCCTCTTCAGCCGAAATTGCAACTCCTTTGAATCGAAGTGTTTCAACTGCTTTTTGCATTAAATGCATACAGCCCAAAGCATGATGAAAACGCGTGTGATTGGCTCCCGGATAAACCAAATACGACATTCCCATTTGCGAAATACGGCGTAAACGCTGAAAATACGGATGCTGAATTAAGTCGTAAATAAGTTCGTTCGGGATAGAAATAAACCCGTAGATAGGGTCATTGAATATTTTTAACTTATTGATATGAGTCACTCTTTGGTTATTTTTAGGTCAACAAATATAAGTAAATAACCATAAACAGCTTTGCGTTTTTCATTTAAAAATCAATATTAAATTGTCTTGATTTTCAAGGCGATATTCAATTTGGATACAATTTTTATTAAAAAAACACTATTTATAATTCTGAAATTTATACTATTTTTAATACTTTTTAAGTTCTATACTTCTAAATTGCATTAAAATTAAACACGTTTATGGATAAGATAAAAATACTTTGGGTCGACGATGAAATCGATCTTTTAAAGCCTCATATATTATTTCTCGAGAAAAAAAACTACGCTGTAACTACTTGTAACAACGGTTTAGATGCTATCGCTTTGTTTGAAGAAGACAATTTTGACATTGTTTTTTTAGATGAAAATATGCCGGGAATGAGTGGTTTGGAAACGCTTTCTGAAATGAAAGAAAAAAAATCAGCAACTCCAATGATCATGATCACAAAAAGTGAAGAAGAATACATAATGGAAGAAGCCATAGGTTCTAAAATCGCTGATTACTTAATAAAACCGGTAAATCCGAATCAGATTTTACTGAGTTTAAAAAAGAATCTGGATCATTCGAGATTAATTTCAGAGAAAACAACTTTGGATTATCAGAAAGAATTCCGAAAAATCTCTATGGAAATGGCGATGGTCAACTCTTATGAAGATTGGGTTGAATTGTATAAAAAATTGATTTTTTGGGAATTAGAACTCGAAAATATCAATGACCAGGGAATGATTGAGATTCTTGAATCCCAGAAAGTGGAAGCCAATTCGCAATTTGGAAAATTTATCGAGAGAAATTATGAAGACTGGTTTGCGCCAAAAGCCGACAAACCAATTCAGTCTCATACCTTGTTTAAGGAATTGGTAGTTCCTGAAATCAAAAAGAAAGACAAGCCAATTTTGTTTGTTGTGATAGACAATTTGCGCTACGATCAATGGAAATCATTTGAAACTGTAGTAGCTAATTATTATAAATTAGAGAAAGAAGTTCCTTATTATTCTATTCTTCCAACTGCAACCCAATACGCCAGAAATGCTATTTTCTCTGGTTTACTGCCTACAGAAATGGAAAAACAATTCCCGCAATATTGGAAAAATGACGTTGAAGAAGGCGGTAAAAACCTTTACGAAGCTGAATTTTTAAGCGCACAATTAAAACGTTTAGGATTGAACATTAAGGAAGATTATTTTAAAATCACGAATTATGCCGGCGGAAAAAAACTAGCCGAAAACTTCAAAGCCCTAAAAGGAAACGATTTAGTAACGGTGGTTTACAATTTTGTAGATATGCTGTCGCATGCCAAAACTGAAATGGACGTAGTAAAAGAACTTGCTTCTGATGATAAAGCGTATCGCTCCTTAACATTAAGCTGGTTCAAAAATTCTCCGCTTTTAGAAATTATTCAACAGGCACAACTTTTAGGTTTCAAATTAATCCTGACTACAGATCACGGAACAATTAATGTAAAAAACCCGTCAAAAGTAGTTGGGGATAAAAATACAAGTTTAAATTTGCGCTATAAAACAGGTCGTAGTTTAACATACGAACAAAAAGATGTTTATGTAGTAAAAGAACCGAAAGATATTGGCCTGCCGGCTATAAACATGAGCAGTTCGTTTATATTCGCTAAAAATGATTTCTTTTTGGCTTACGTAAACAATTACAATCATTATGTAAGTTATTACAGAAATACATACCAACACGGAGGAATTTCGTTAGAAGAAATGATTATTCCGTTTTTGGTATTTAATCCAAAATAGAAAAGTTTTCAGTCACAGTTTCCAGTAAAAAGAAATTGCCACAGATTCACACAGATTTAGAAAAAATCAATACATCTTTTTAATCTGTGGCAAAAAAAAAGGCAGTTTACAGTTTCTAACTGAGAATAAAAACCGGGACTGAGACTATAATTAATAAACAATAGAAATGAATATCGTTTTTTCATTAGATCAAATTCAGGAAGTAGCAGAGAAAATTATAGCTTCAAATCCCAAAAAAATCATTCTTTTTAATGGAGAAATGGGAGTTGGAAAAACTACTTTAATCAAACAATTATGTAAAAACCTTGGAGTTCAGGACGCTACAAGCAGCCCAACTTTTTCTTTAGTTAACGAGTATTATACTACTGACAATCAAATAGTTTATCATTTTGATTTTTACCGATTAAATAAAGAAACCGAAGCGCTTGACATGGGAGTTGATGATTATTTGTATTCAGGGAATTGGTGTTTTATTGAATGGTCAGAAAAAATCGCAAGCTTAATTCCAGAAGAACATTCTGTTGTTACAATTGAGTTATTGGCAGATGGAGAAAGAGAATTGAAATTAGAATAAAAATTCCACAGAGATTCACGAAGATTTCGCAAAGTTTTTGTAATAATTCTTTGTATGACTTTGCGAAATCTTAGCGAGTCCCTATGAAACAACATACATATATAATGAATGCAGTAGAAATAATCCCTTTCTCTTCAGATCTGAAAGAACCAATCAAAACCTTGAATAAGGAATGGCTTCAAAAATATTTCAGAGTTGAAGAAAAAGACGAAATAGTACTTTCGAATCCTAAGGAAGAGATCATAGACAAGGGCGGATTGATTTTTTATGCTAAATATAATAATGAAATCCTCGGAACTGTTTCCCTGCTAAAGATTGATGCCGTTACTTTTGAATTAAGTAAAATGGCGGTTTCCGATAAAGCTCAGGGACTGGGAATTGGAAATAAATTATTAGCGCATTGTATGACTGTAGCCAAAGAAAATAAAATTCAGAAACTCTTTTTGTATTCAAATCGAAAATTACTTCCTGCCATTCATTTATATGAAAAATTCGGTTTTGTCGAAGTCCCTTTAGAAAATGTAAGTTATGAACGGGCGGATATTAAAATGGAGAAAATCATGCCTTAATTTGATGTTGTAGTATTAGCAGATTTTTTACATTGATTTTAAAACTTTTTACGTAATTTGTACTCTTAATTTTTGTATCACCCATGTCAATTACCTTAACTCCATTTACGAAACAACAATTGTTGCCACAAGAAGAAAAACTTGAAATTGGCCGATTCAAAAGCGAGCTTTTTATAGGAATTCCTAAAGAAACAAGTTATCAGGAACGTCGTATTTGCCTGACTCCTGACGCAGTAAATTCGTTGACTTATGAAGGTCACCGCGTAATGATTGAATCCGGAGCCGGTGAAAGTTCAAGTTATTCTGATAAGGAATATTCAGATGCAGGAGCAGAAGTTACAAAAGACACTAAAAAAGTCTTTGGCTGTCCGCTCCTATTAAAGGTAGAACCGCCAACACTAGCTGAGATTAAAATGATAAATCCTGAAACGATTATCATTTCGGCTATTCAATTGAAAACCAAAAAGAAAGAATATTTTGAAGCTTTGGCTCAAAAAAAGATTACAGCACTCGCGTTTGAATATATAAAGGACGAAGATGGTTCTTATCCTGCTGTAAAATCATTAAGTGAAATTGCCGGAACAGCTTCTATACTTATTGCTGCCGAATTGATGATTACTGATGAATTTGGAAAAGGACTTCTGTTCGGAAACATTACCGGTGTCCCTCCTACTGAAGTTGTGATTTTAGGTGCAGGAACTGTTGGTGAGTTTGCGGCCAAAACCGCTATAGGCCTAGGTGCAAATGTGAAAGTTTTTGACAATTCGATAACAAAATTACGCCGTTTACAAAACAATCTAAACCAAAGAATCTTTACATCTACAGTGCAGCAAAAAGCATTACTAAAAGCCTTGCGTCGTTGTGATGTTGCAATTGGTGCCATGCGCGGTAAAGAACGTTGTCCTATTATAGTGACAGAAACCATGGTAGAGCATATGAAAAAAGGTGCTGTCATTGTTGATGTGAGCATTGATACCGGAGGGTGTTTTGAAACTTCTGAAGTTACCACTCACGAAAAACCAACTTTTATCAAAAGCAATGTTTTGCATTACTGCGTTCCTAATATCCCTTCCCGATATTCTAAAACCGCCTCATTATCAATCAGTAACATTCTGACCCCGTATTTACTTCAAATTGCTGAAGATGGCGGATTAGAAAGTGCTATAAGATGCAATAAAGGTTTAAAAAACGGAATTTACTTATATCACGGAATTTTAACCAACAAAGCTATTGGCGAATGGTTTGATTTGCCTGATAACGATATCAATTTACTTGTATTTTAAGGGAACTTTAGTGTACCTTTGCAAAAATTTTATTTCATGAAGTTCGCACATCGTTTCGCTTATTATTTAGTTGGTCTGGTTATGGGATGCTTTTTTGTAGCCCTTGTTTTTAGTGGAAAAGACACTCGTTGCAACTATTTTCCGAATGCCCGGGTTTTAAATACTTTGCGCACAAAACCTTTTCAATATTCTGAAAAAGCAGTTCAGACTTTAAATGAAAAATGGGTGGATACAGCGGATGTGAAAAACACTCTAAAATTTGGAGATGTTGATTTTGATCAGAGTAATGTTCCTTTCAAAAAAGGAAAACTGTATATTATAGAGGGAAAAACAATTAAGAACCAGGAAATTATTTTAAAGGTTGTTAATTACGAAAACAAAGCCGTTTTAGAAGAGATTGTAAAGAAAGAAACCAAAGAGTAGACATATTATAAAGTCAGATTTGTCATTTCGACGAACGAGAAATCACACACGAAATTCGGCAAATTTTATTGCTAAATATGGTTACGCGTGTGATTTCTTCTTAAATCGAAAGACAAGATTTTAAAAATTAAAACCATTCGATTTCTTTAATTCCTTTGGATTTTAAAAATTCATTCGTCTTGCTAAAATGTTTATTTCCAAACCATTTCCCCTGATTTGCACTCATCGGAGACGGATGCCCGGATTCCAGAACATAATGTTTCAAACGATCAATTTTTTGACCCTTTTTCTGAGCAAAACTTCCCCATAACAAGAACACAACATTTTCTTTTTTATCAGAAATAGCCTGAATAACCGCATCAGTAAATAAATTCCATTTTAGATGTTTATGACTATTAGCAGTATCTTTTCGAACTGTTAACGAAGCATTTAAAAGCAGCACGCCCTGATCTGCCCATTTCTCAAGATTACCAGAAGTTGGCATAAAAATCGAGTCGAAATCTGCATTTATTTCCTTGAAAATATTACGCAGTGAAGGCGGAATCTTTACATTGTCATTAACAGAAAAGCTTAATCCATTTGCTTCTCCCTCTCCATGATAAGGATCCTGACCAATAACAACAACTTTTACATCATTGAATGAACAATGATTGAACGCCGAAAAAATCAAATCTATTGGCGGATAACAAATATGATTGCTACACTCGTCTTCTAATGACAAAAGCAAATCTTTAAAATAAGGTTTTTCTAATTCATCCGCTAAAACGGTTTGCCATTCAGGAGAAAGATTAATTTTCATTTAAATAAATTTTATTACAAATTACGCAAAGTTTTTTTCAAAGTACTAATTAATAGTATCATTTCGTTCTAAAACTTTGTAACTTTGAACCTTTACAACTTACGATATAAATGATATCTATTACCGAAAAAACATTACAAGATTTACAATTCCCAACAGTACTCGAAACCATTTCGGCGGGCTGTAATACCGATATAGGAAAAGAAAAAGCTTTAAAAATAACTCCTTTCAGAGATAAGGAAACTTTGATGCAGGCTTTAATGCAGACATCTGAATATGTTTCGTCTTTTGAAAACAATAATGCTATTCCAAATCATGGATTTGACGCCATAACGCACGAAATTAAATTTCTGGCGATTGAAGATAGTTTTCTTGAAGTGGGAAGTTTTAGAAAAATAGCGACGCTTTCGTCGACAGCAAACTTCTTATTGAATTTCCTTAAAAAGTTCGACGATTATTATCCAAACTTAAACGCAAGAGCTTCAAGAGTCGAATACACCAAAGATATTGTGACTTTAATTGAGGCTATCGTAGATAAATACGGAGAAATCAAAGATAATGCTTCGCCTGCGTTATTGAGTATTCGCCAGAATATGAATATCATACGCGGCAAAGTGAATCAAAGTTTTGGAGTTGCATTAACCCAGTACAACAGCCTTGGCTATTTAGACGATATCAAAGAAAGCTTTGTGCAAAACCGCAGGGTTTTAGCTGTTCTCGCGATGTATCGCCGTAAAGTAAAAGGCTCTATTTTAGGCAGTTCCAAAACCGGAAGTATAGCTTACATTGAACCTGAAACTACATTGCAATATTCGAGAGAACTAGCCAATCTTGAATACGAGGAAACAGAAGAAATTACCCGAATATTAAAGCAATTATCCAATGCTATTCGCCCCTTCCTGCCCATTCTAATTGAGTATCAGGAATTTTTAAGTGACATTGATGTCGTTTCCGGAAAGGCAAAATACGCGAACAGGATTAATGGAATCTTACCTGCAATTACAGAAGAACGCAGATTATTCTTCAGAGAAGCATATCATCCTATTTTGTACTTGAACAATAAACAAAAAAATGAAATTACCCATCCGCAAACTATTGAATTAAAACAAGATAACCGAATCATTGTGATTTCTGGCCCAAATGCGGGTGGAAAGACGATTTCGCTTAAAACAGTTGGTTTATTACAGCTGATGTTACAATCAGGAATGTTGATTCCTGTTCATGAACGAAGTGAAACATTTTTATTTGATAGAATATTAACCGATATTGGAGACAATCAATCTATTGAAAACCATCTAAGTACTTATAGTTATCGATTGAAAAACATGAATTATTTCCTAAAAAAGTGTAATAAGAAAACCATGTTTTTGATTGATGAATTTGGTACCGGTTCTGATCCCGAATTGGGTGGTGCCCTGGCCGAAATTTTCCTGGAAGAATTTTATCACCGTGAAGCGTTCGGGATTATTACAACACACTATTCAAATTTGAAAATTCTGGCTAATGAATTGCCTTTTGCAACAAATGCGAATATGATGTTTGATGAAAAATCGCTTGAACCTATGTACAAACTTGCTTTAGGTCAAGCTGGTAGTTCGTTTACTTTTGAAGTTGCCCTAAAAAATGGTATTCCGTTTGGATTAATCAATCGTGCCAAAAAGAAAATCGAAGTTGGTAAAGTTCGTTTTGATAAAACGATTGCGACACTTCAAAAGGAACGCTCTAAATTAGAAAAAACTTCGATCAATCTGAAAGAAGAAGAAACCAGAGCGCGTGAAGAAAGCAAAAAGATGGAAAACATCAATGTAAAAATCAAACAAAAACTGGAAAGCTATCAGGAATTATATGACAGTAATCAGAAAACAATTTACATTGGTCAGAAAATAGAAGATATCTCGGAGAAGTATTTCAACAATAAAAACAAAAAAGAACTTATTGGTGAGTTTTTGAAAATCATAGAAATTGAAAATTCAAAACGCAAAAAAGCAACGCCAAAAGAAGCCAAAGCTATAACGGAAAAGAAAAAAGAAGTGATTGCAGAAGTTTCAGTTCAGGTGGAAGAAATTCGAAAAGAGAAAAAAGAAAAGAAACTTAAACCTGTTATCGAAAAACCCAAACCAATTTTGAAAGTTGGTGACAGAGTAAGAATGCTTGACGGAAGATCTGTTGGAAGTATCGATTCGATCGAAAAAAATAAAGCCACTGTAAATTACGGCATCTTTACTTCAAAAGTAAGTTTGGATGAATTGGAATTAGTTGAAGCAGCTAAGAAATAATTTTTTAGTTTTTAGTCGCAGTTTTCAGTTATAAAAAAGCTTAAATTTTATGAAAAATTAAAATAAAGCGATTTGAACAAAGATTTCAAGAAAGACGATTAGGAAGATGACTATTTCTAAAAAATAGCTTAAAAATAATTTATGAAAGCTGTTTTTGATTTATTAAATTTATCGGTTTTTTATTTTTGATAGCCAAAATCAATATTTAAAAATATACTTTTTTTGTGCCATTCCGATGAACGACGAATCTTCGCAAGTAACTCCGTAAAGTTTAAGAAAGACTATATTGAATTTATTGTTAAGTTTCTTCGTTTCTCAGAATGACAAACTACTTGCAAGCTTTGTCGAAATTTTAAACTTTAATAAAAGCTTGAAAAAAAAACTTAAAACCTGAAACCTGAATTTTTCTCAAATGCAAGACCTTCCGAAAAATAAAAAAATAATTCTCTTTGATGGCGTTTGCAATTTATGCAATGGTGCTGTTCAGTTTATTATCAAACATGATAAAAAAGATATTTTTAGGTTTGTTGCTTTGCAGTCGGAATTGGGAATTGAGATTTGTAAATATATCGGTGTTGATCAGGCTAAAATTGATAGCATTATTTTATACAATCCCGGTGTTGCTTATTATTACAAATCTTCAGCAGTTCTAGAAATTGCTGAAGATTTGGGTGGATTTTACAGTTTGCTTTTTATTTTCAAAATTTTCCCTGAAAAATTCAGAAATTACATTTATGATTACATTGCTAAAAATCGTTATAAATGGTATGATAAAAAAGAAAGCTGTATGATTCCAACTCCGGAATTGAAGGCAAAATTTCTGTAAAGATTATTTACCGATCTTATTACAAGACTTGGACTTTGCTTGACTGGGCAAACTTCGAAAAATAGAATTTCTTCTAAAAACTGATACTTAGCCCTGATAGAAACGGAAATCCTTTTTGGGTTTTCTTTAAAACCAAAAATATTGAAGTGAATAGCAGGAAATAGCTTTTAAAAAATACAATAAAAAAAGGCCTCAAATTCAGATGAACTTGAGGCCTTTTAGTTTTTAAATCACGAATTAGTTTCTGATTAATTTTTTGTATTTCAGACGTTTCGGAGTCAAATCTCCTCCTAAACGTTTCTTTTTGTTTTCTTCGTATTCAGAGAAACCACCTTCAAAATAATATACTTCAGAATCTCCTTCGAAAGCTAAGATGTGTGTACAAATTCTGTCTAAGAACCATCTGTCGTGAGAAATAACTACTGCACAACCCGCGAAATTCTCTAAACCTTCTTCAAGTGCACGAAGTGTATTTACATCTAAATCATTCGTAGGCTCATCTAATAAAAGTACGTTTCCTTCTTCTTTCAAAGTCATTGCCAGGTGCAAACGGTTACGTTCACCTCCAGATAACATTGAAACTTTTTTGTTTTGATCGCTTCCGCCAAAGTTAAAACGGCTTAAATAAGCACGAGAGTTCACCTGACGTCCGCCCATCATGATTAGTTCCTGACCATCTGCGAAATTTTCCCAGATCGATTTATTAGGATCAATATTAGAGTGCGACTGATCTACGTAAGCGATTTTTACTGTTTCACCAATAGAAAACTCACCACTATCCGGTTCTTGCTCGCCCATGATCATTCTGAAAATAGTAGATTTACCGGCACCGTTTGGCCCGATAACTCCAACAATTCCGGCTTGTGGCAAAGTGAAATTTAAATTATCATACAATAATTTATCTCCAAAAGCTTTGGCTACATTTTTTGCCTCAATAACATTTGTTCCTAAACGTGGACCGTTCGGGATATAGATTTCCAGATTTTCATCCAGTTGTTTTTGATCTTCGTTTAATAATTTGTCGTAATTCTGTAAACGCGCTTTTTGTTTTGTCTGACGGCCTTTAGCTCCCTGACGAACCCAGTCAAGCTCACGCTCTAAGTTTTTACGACGTTTTGAAGCCACTTTTTCTTCAAGTGCCATTCTGCTTGATTTTTGATCTAACCAGGAAGAATAATTTCCTTTCCAAGGAATACCTTCTCCTCTATCTAACTCAAGAATCCAACCCGCAACATTATCCAGGAAGTATCTATCATGCGTTACAGCAATAACAGTTCCGGCGTATTGTGCTAAATGCTGCTCTAACCATAGTACCGATTCAGCATCTAAGTGGTTGGTAGGCTCATCAAGTAACAATACATCAGGCTGTTGCAATAACAAACGACATAAAGCTACACGACGACGCTCTCCTCCTGAAAGATTTTTGATTGGCGTATCTCCATCCGGCGTACGCAAAGCATCCATTGCGATTTCTAATTTTGTATCGATTTCCCACGCTCCCAATGCATCGATTTTATCTTGCAAGGCAGCCTGACGGTCCATCAATTTATCCATTTTATCTGCGTCTTCGTAATTCTCCGGAAGGCCAAATAAATCATTTATTTTATTATATTCTTCCAGAACTGCCATAGTTTCAGCAACTCCTTCACGAACGATTTCGATAACGGTCTTATCATCATCTAATTGTGGCTCTTGCTCTAAATAACCAACGGTATAACCCGGGGCAAAAACTACATCTCCCTGATAATTTTTATCAACTCCCGCAATAATCTTTAAAAGTGAAGATTTACCAGAACCATTTAAACCTAAAATACCAATTTTAGCTCCGTAAAAAAAGCTTAAATAAATATTCTTTAATACTTGTTTGTCGCTGCTTGAGTAGGTTTTACTCAATTTTGACATCGAGAAAATTACTTTCTTATCGTCTGACATGCCTATTAATTTTTAATTTTTATTATTATTTTCTATTTAAACTCTACCTTTTAAAGCATTAAAAACCCAGGCATTAGCAAAAAAACCAACACCAACTGCCACAAATCCCCAGCCAGAGACATCTCTGTATCTAAAAGCGCCAAGACCTATAAGTAACAATCCCATAAGTACCATTATAAAAGTAGCCCATCCTAAAACGGTATTTTTATTCATTCCCATAATTGTGTAATTATTATTTTAAAAGTAGTATTTTTTTCAGAGATGCAAATATCGTGAATTTTCACGGCTTAATTAAATATTTTGTACAGCATTTCTTTTAATAAATCTCCCTGTGACAAAGCATTGGCTCCTACACCTTTACTTTTTACATCGACGTCACGTAAAGCTCCTACAATCTGACTCACTTTTCGCATTGGGTAATTTTTTATGGCTAAATCATATTCTTTTAAAAAATAAGGATTCACTCCAATAACAGCCGCTACATTTTTTGGATTTTTGTCTTTGAGCCCATGGTATTTTAAAAGCTGAATAAAAAAACCAAAAACCAAACCTGTTGTCATTACTATTGGATATTCTTTAGGGTTATGAGCAAAATTCTCGGCTATTTTATATGCTTTCAATTGATTACGTTCTCCAATTGCTTTTCGAAGTTCGAATACATTATAATCTTTACTAAAACCAATATTTTCCTCAATATGCTGTGGTGTAATTACGGTTCCTTGTGGCAGAATAATTTGTAATTTTTCGAGTTCATTATTAATTTTACTCAAATCTGTACCTAAAAACTCAACCAGCATAGCGTTTGCCTTTGGATCGATTGTATATTTTTTACCGGCAAGAACACGTTTTATCCAATCGCCAACCTGATTTTCGTATAATTTTTTGCTTTCATACACAATTCCTTTTTGAGCCAATAATTTGGTAACTTTTTTACGTTTATCAAGCGTTTTATACTTATAGCAAAAAACCAAAACCGTTGTTTCCATAGGGTTGTTTACGTACGATTCTATCTTATCAATTGTTCTTGATAAATCCTGTGCTTCTTTTACAATAACCACCTGACGATCAGCCATCATAGGATAGCGCTTAGCCGTTGAAACAATATCTTCTACAGAAACATCTCTTCCATATAATACCGTTTGATTGAATCCCTTTTCTTCTTCAGAAAGTACGTTCTGCTCAATATATTCTGATAATTTATCGATATAATAAGGCTCCTCACCCATTAAAAAGTAAATTGGTTTTATATTTCCGGCTTTGATATCATTAACAATTTTTACAACTTCGTCCATTCGATACTCTTATTTCAAGTCTGAGATTTCACATTCCGGTTTTAATTAGTTAAAACTTTAATTTGAAACCTGAAACTATTTTATATTTTTGCGCTATGCAGCAATTAAATTTTCCTTCTTATACTTTCCGATTCAAAAATAGCGAAAATAAAGTGTCTATTTTTGATGAAATCAGGAAAAAATTTATCATTCTTACTCCAGAGGAATGGGTGCGTCAGCTTGTGGTTCATTATTTAATTGACGAAAAAAAATACCCTAAATCGTTAATCAATGTAGAAAAAGTTTTAACTGTCAACGGATTAAGGAAAAGATATGATGTGGTCGTGTTTAATTCTGACGGTTCTATACATATATTGGTAGAATGTAAAGCTCCCAGTGTAAAAATTTCTCAGGCAACTTTTGATCAGATTGCCCGTTATAATATGACAATGCAGGCACGATTTTTGAATGTGACAAACGGTCTGAGCCATTTTTATTGTCAAATGGATTTTGAAAACGAAAAATATCAGTTTTTACGAAATTTACCAGATTATAACGAATAAAATAATATTAAAAATAAATAAAATTACTTTTGAATAAAATAGCTGTTGTCATTTTAAATTGGAATGGAGTAAAATTGTTAGAGCAATTTTTACCCTCTGTTGTTCAGTTTTCGCAAGGGGCTCAAATATATGTTGCTGATAATGCTTCGTCAGATGATTCTATACATTTTGTTAAGGAGAATTTTCCAACTATAAAGATTGTTCAGAACAGCGGTAATCACGGTTTCGCCAAGGGGTATAATGATGCTTTGCAGCATATTGATGCAGAAATTTACGCTTTGGTAAATTCAGATATTGAAGTGACTGAAAATTGGCTGAATCCAATTATCGAAAATTTTGATCAGGAAAAGCAAACTGCTATCATTCAGCCTAAAATTCTTGATTATAAAAATAAGGAATACTTTGAATATGCAGGAGCTGCAGGTGGATTCATAGATAAATATGGTTTTCCATTTTGTCGCGGACGTGTTTTTGATACTATCGAAAAAGACAATGGACAATACAATGATAATTGTGAAATCTTTTGGGCTTCAGGAGCTTGTTTCTTTATCAGAAGTGAAGTATATCACGAGTTAGGAGGTTTTGATGAAACCTTTTTTGCACATCAGGAAGAAATTGATTTATGCTGGCGTGCATCAAACGAAGGACATATTATCAAATACAATTCAGGATCGGTTGTCTATCATGTTGGAGGCGCAACTTTGCAACAGGAAAATCCTAAAAAGACGTATCTTAATTTCAGGAATTCATTATTGATGCTTGTCAAAAATTTACCTAAAAAAGGATTGTTTTTTGTAATCTTCTTCAGAATGGTTTTAGACGGAATTGCAGGTATCCGTTTTCTTACACAAGGAAAGTTGCAACATACTTTCGCAATTCTAAAAGCACATTTTTCATTTTACTGTATATCTTTGGCCTATCTGCGAAAGCGAAAAGATTTTCAAATACAACAATACTATACCGTGAAAAGTATCGTTTACTTGTATTACATAAAGAAATTGCTTGTTTTTAAAGAAATCTTTAACAGTAATCAAAATATTAAGAACTAAATTTGTAATCAACGTTTAATTAAATATAATACCTATGAGAAAAATAGTAATCGCACTATCAGTATTAATGGCCTTAACTTCGTGTGTATCGAAAAAGCAATACGCAGCATTAGAAGCTAAGAACAAAGAAACCCAAGATTTATTAAACTCCTGCACTGTAAAACTAAACGCTTGTTTAGAGGAAAAAGCGGGATTAGCTGCTACGGCTGAAAGCTACAAAGCACATAATCAAGACTTAATAAGCACTTCTAAAGACTTAACAGTTTTAACAACTAAAGGAGCTGAAAATCTTGAAAAATCTTTAGAAAGTTTAAAAGAAAAAGATCTGAAAATATCTAGATTACAAGATGCATTAACTAAAAAAGACAGTGTAACGTTAGCTTTAGTTACAAGCTTAAAAGGTGCTGTTGGAATCAACGATCCGGATATCGAAATCAATGTTGAAAAAGGTGTAGTATTTATTTCTATCGCAGACAAATTATTATTTAAAAGCGGTAGCTATGATGTAACTGATAAAGCAAAAGGTGTTTTAGCTAAAGTTGCAAAAGTAGTAAATGACAAACCTGATTTTGAGTGTATGGTTGAAGGTCACACAGATAGCGTTCCTTACAAAAGCAACGGAATTTTGTTAGACAACTGGGATTTAAGTGTTAAACGTTCTACTTCTATTGTACGTGTATTAACAAATGATCTTGGTGTTAACCCTGCTAAATTAATCGCAGCTGGTAGAAGTTCTTATGTACCATTAGTTGCTAATGATACTCCGGATGACAGAGCCCGTAACAGAAGAACTCGTATTGTTGTTATGCCAAAAATCGATCAATTCTATGATATGATTGAAAAAGAAATGAAAAAACAAGCGAAATAATCTTCGTTTTACATACTTTATTAAACAGAAAAAGCAGGTCAATTGACCTGCTTTTATGTATCCTTAATTTTTTTAATAACCAATTAAATATAAATCAAGAATAGCATTATCTTTAAACTAACTAAATTTTAACTAATCTAAAGTTAGTTATTTATTTTAGAATATTATGCAATTTCAGTATTTTTTTACAAATAGATCCTATTTAATGTCTCTAATCGTCAGATAATTTACTTAATACCGTAATTTAGAGGTAGCAAATCTGCTACTTTTTTCTCTGCTATCTTACCTGAAAAGAGTATGCTTTCTATATTAGAGTTATTACCATACTTATAGATATAAAAACTATCTGTTTGAAAAGTAATCTTAGATTCTTCAGTTCTATTAAACGCAATATTGTAAGCAGCAAAAATATCTTTTAAGTTTTCATTTTTCACCTCTCCTTTTGGCTGTGGCAAAATTTCAACTTTTACAAAATCTTCCTCCTTAATAATTCGAAAACGCTTAAGAGGATCGATACTATTATCGTCATTAAGTAATATGAATTTTTTTATTCCCCAATCACTTTTAGCAAAATTTCTAAAAAACTGAATTTGAGATCCTTGATATGCTTTTTCCCTGCGCTCGAGAACAGTAACCGAATTATCGATATCTTCAAATCTACTTACTCCACCATAAAAGTTTTTAATAACATCTTTAGGGCTAATACTCAATTTATTAAAAGCGACTTCAAAAACTACCAATTCATAATCTATTTTATATCCTAAAGCTTCGTTTACAATAGTTAGCGGTTTATCTGATGATGCTGTAAAAATTAATTTCTCTTTATCGTATTTAAAACGAAGATCTGATTCATTTTTTATAACAGTCAATTTTGCATTATTTGTTTTACCTAAAAAATATTCTCTAAATAATTTTAGTTTCTGTTCTCTTGTAAACAATTCATTTTTAGTGATAACAACTTCTTTGAGTTCATTTTCAGAAACTGCCAGGCTAACATTTAATGGTTTTGAGGCATCAAGTCCTGTAAGGTATTCAGTTTGATATCCCATGAAACTTACCACCAAAATATTATTCGCATTAGGCTCGTACTTGATAGCAAAATTTCCATTTGTATCTGAAATCGTAGAAATGGTAGTTCCGTCTAAATAAACATTTACACCTTCGAGTGCGATATTATCTTTACCCGAAATTTTACCCTTTAGAATATTTTGCGAAAATATGGCGACAGAAGAAAATAATAATAAGAACAGATAAAAGTTTTTCATAAAAAGAAAAGGTTTGGTTAATTTCCAGCTAATTAACCAAACCTTTTTATATTATCCTAGATAATAGATAAAAAAACCTTACAATATATCGATATCTCCTTTTCCTTCTCTAATAATAACCGGCTCATGTTCTGACAAATCAATAATTGTTGAACCTACGTTGTCACCGTAACCTCCATCAATAACAAGATCTACAAGGTTTTGCCATTTTTCAAAAATCAATTCGGGATCTGTTGTGTACTCAATTACATCATCTTCATCACGAATAGATGTCGAAACTATAGGATTTCCCAACTGTCGAACAATTTCTAAAACAATATTATTATCAGGAACACGAATACCAACAGTTGTTTTCTTTTTGAACTCTTTTGGCAAATTATTATTTCCCGGTAAGATGAACGTGTAAGGACCTGGTAATGCTCTTTTTAAAATTTTAAATGTAGAGGTATCAATCTGACGGACATAATCTGAAAGGTTGCTCAAATCGTGGCAAATAAATGAAAAATTGGCTTTCTCCAACTTAACTCCTTTTATTTTTGCGATTTTCTCTAACGCACGTGAATTGGTAATGTCACAACCTAAACCGTATACGGTATCTGTTGGATAAATTACTAAACCTCCGTTCTGAAGCACTTTTACCACTTTGGCAATTGCAGCTTCACTAGGTTTATCAGGATATATTTTTATAAATTCAGCCATTTTTCTTTTTAGAATAAAGATATTAGATTATAGAATAAAGATTATTCTTTACCCATTTTAAACTTTCAGTGCAGACAGTACTATATTAGTATAGCAAATAAATACAATTAAAAAAATTGATAATTTTTAATGAAATTAAGTTTCTCAAATCTTTTTTCTTGCATCTGTTTTCTTTCTTCTCTTTTACCCAATAACATCCAATTTCGCAAATCGAAGTAATAGTTTCTTGATTCCGCCAACTTCAAATTTTATTTCAGCTTTTTTATCTGCGCCAACTCCTTCCAAATTTACCACTTCACCTTTTCCAAAACGTTCATGCATTACAACATTACCAATCGTTAAACTATTGTCAAACAAATTTGGTGCGGAACTATTCGGATTATTACTGGCAACAGGTTTTAGTTTACGAATATTTAAATCTGACCTAGGCTCATTATTCCCTGTATTTTTCACAGGCGGAGTTGATCCAATTGGTTTTGCCAAACGCAATTTCGATTTATCAACATCTCCAAAAATATCTCCGTCAATTGGCGATTTGTATCGATAATTAGTTTCAGCAGGAGTTAAATATTCTAAATATTGCCCATCAATTTCTTCAATAAAACGTGATGGTTCACTATCCGTTAATTTTCCCCAACGGTAACGTGATTGCGCATAAGTTAAATAGGCCTGATGCTCTGCACGAGTTAAAGCTACGTAAAATAAACGACGTTCTTCTTCTAATTCGCTTCTTGTACTCATACTCATAGCACTTGGAAATAAATCTTCTTCCATACCTACGACGAAAACATGAGGGAATTCAAGTCCTTTTGCCAGGTGAATCGTCATCAACGCTACACGATCTTCGTCAGAAGTATCTTTATCTAAATCAGTTGCAAGCGCTACATCTTCCATAAATTCAGATAAAGCTCCTCTTGCGCCATCAATTTCTTTTTGCCCTTCAGTAAAATCTTTCAGACCGTTTAGAAGTTCTTCGATATTCTGGATTTTAGCCATTCCCTCAGGTGTGGCATCTTTCTTTAATTCCTGAACCAATCCGGTTTTCTTGGCTACATAATCAGTAATATAAAAAGCATCCTGATTTTGATCGATAACCTGAAAACTCTGAATCATCGTTACAAAATCATTGATTTTATTCTTCGTTCCTGCGTTTAATTTCAGGTCGATTTTATCAATATTTACCATTACTTCCCAAATCGAACGTTTGTAATGATTGGCAGCAATAGTCAGTTTCTCAACCGTTGTATCTCCAATTCCACGAGCCGGGTAATTAATTACACGAACAAGGGCTTCTTCATCTTTTGGATTAATTACCAAACGCAAATAACACAAAACATCTTTGATTTCCTTACGCTGATAAAATGATAATCCACCATAAATTCGATACGGAAGATCACGTTTTCTCAAGGCATCCTCCATGGCACGTGATTGTGCATTGGTACGATATAAAATTGCAAAAGAACCATTGTGAAGCTGATTTTGCATTTTTTGTTCAAAAATCGTACTGGCTACAAAACGACCTTCTTCAGCATCAGTCAAACTGCGATGCACTTTTATCTTTTGCCCAAAATCATTTGCTGTCCAGACTACTTTGTCCAGTTTTGTTTTATTATGCTCCATTACCGTATTAGCCGCTTCAACAATGTTTCTTGTTGAACGGTAATTTTGCTCTAAACGAAACATGATCACACCTTCATAATCTTTCTGGAAATTCAAAATATTATTAATATTCGCTCCACGGAAAGCATAAATACTCTGCGCATCATCTCCTACCACACAAATATTCTGAAATTTATCAGACAAAGCCCTTACAATCAAATATTGAGAGTGATTTGTATCCTGGTACTCATCAACCATAATGTATCTAAAACGGTTTTGATACTTCGCTAAAATCTCAGGAAAACGAGTCAGTAATTCGTTGGTTTTCAGCAACAAATCATCAAAATCCATCGCACCCGCTTTAAAACAGCGCTCTACATATTGCTGATAAATTTCTCCCAACCTTGGTCTTTTCGCCATGGCATCGGCTTCAACCAATTCCGGATCATTGAAATAGGCTTTTACTGTAATCAAACTATTTTTATAATTAGATATACGTCCTAAAATCTGTTTTGGTTTATAGACATCACGATCCAGCTGCATTTCTTTAATAATAGAAGAAATCAGTCTCGCCGAATCCTGAGAATCATAAATCGTAAAATTGGAAGGGTATCCTAAATGATCCGATTCTGCACGAAGAATACGCGCAAATATCGAGTGAAAAGTTCCCATCCAAAGGTTTTTTGCTTCAGATGCGCCCACAATATCCGAAATCCTGTGTTTCATCTCACGGGCTGCTTTATTGGTAAAAGTAAGCGACAAAATATTGAACGCATCAACACCCTGTGCCATCAAATAAGCAATTCTAATCGTTAAAACACGGGTTTTTCCTGAACCTGCACCAGCAATAATAATCATTGGCCCATCTTTCTTTAAAACAGGCTGTCTCTGTGCTTCATTGAGCTGGTCAATGTATTTTTGCATGAAATTTTTCTCCATAATTGATGCAAAAATAAGAATTTAAAAAGAAAGTTCCTAAGGTACTAAGGTGCTGAGTTGCTAAGTTTTTTTTGAAGCAAAACAATAGGCTTTTCATGAAACATAGTTCCCGCTTTCGGCTATATCTTTCCGTTCCACTACGAGGATACCGCCTCTATCCTACCGTCTGGACA
>NZ_MUGR01000062.1:0-21792 GCF_002217195.1 Flavobacterium aquidurense
TCTTAACACTCTGATAACACCAATATTAGAGCATCATCATTTTTTGTCTTTTAAGGAATTTTCTGAAGTCTATTGTATTTTCAGCAATACCAGCTATGCAAGACATTCGGTTTTTATAGACTTCACAGCTTTTTGGGTGGTTTTTCGATTACTTTGTAACAATGCTTCATAACAGCTTTTATAGCTTTAGCCGGTTTTGCCACCAAGACACTAAGGCACAAAGTTTCATTTTTATTCGTTTGATTGGTTTTGAGCAGTCAGCAAGGTACAAAGTTTCTTTTCCTCCTATATATAGATATACTTCTTATAAAAACAACTGCCATAGCCCTGATGGAAGCGGAAATCCTTTTGTGCCGGTCCCGATAGCTATCGGGACCGGCACAAAAGATTGTAGCGCACAGCAGGAAATAGCTCCTTATTCAAATCCTAGAATCCCAAGAATACACTGAATAGGCTTCGACTGCGCTTAACAGGACAAATTACCTCCTATATATTGCAAATAACAAACCCGACAGGTTTTGAAAACCTGTCGGGTTGTAAGGACAAAAATTCGTCCTTATATATAGGAGCGATTATTCTTTGTTTACTGTTTTTGCTTTCGCCTCCCAATGATTCAATAAGTCATCATAGTTTACGGGATTTGCCGCTTTCTGATTTGCCAATCGTCCAGACTCGAATGCCCTGACGAGAATCGCTTCGATCAGATAATCTTCATTAGAATCATAGGGTTTGTATTCCGTTTTCAAACTAATATCGAATAAATTGGCTGTGGTATTAGATACAAAGGCCTTAAAACCGCTTTTTAAAGTCCGAATTAACTCATATGTTGTGATGCCGGTTTGCCTATGAACTAACTTAACCAGGATTTGCCCTTGCTTACGCGACAACTTTTTAAGCCTGTCTTCGAATTCATTATTAAGATAATCTTCGACAATCTTGAAATACTTCTTTTTTTCGCGATTGGTTTTCAAACGTGCCATTCCGCTATTCAGAGCTGTCAATCTATCTGCAGCTAATCTTGCATAAGGATATACTTTGTAAACCCTGTTTTGAAGAATCAGAAATTGCTTTTGTGCTTCGGGATCCAGTTTTTCTTTCGAAATAATAATCTCAGGCAATTCGATAGTATCATTTAAAATCGAATCGCGCTCGGTCAATATATACCCCATTTGTTGATTTTCTTTGGGCGTAACCTGGGCATGACTTGTAAACGAAATCATAATAAGGAATAAAATGCAGTAGGTAAATCTCATTGAATCATAATTTAAGTGTAAAATTATATATTTATACACAACTCTGATACCAAATTTATAAATTAGCAAAAAAATATTTTTATGAGTACAGCATCTATCTTAAAAGATACCTCGATTGCTTTCCTTGAAAGCTACCTAAATAACGCCTCTCCTACTGGCTACGAAAGCGAAGGGCAAAAACTTTGGATGAATTATCTAAAACCTTATGTAGATACTTTTATCACGGATACTTACGGAACGGCTGTGGGAGTTATTAACCCGGACGCACCTTTTAAGGTGGTTATTGAAGGTCATGCCGACGAAATTTCGTGGTATGTAAACTACATTACAGATGATGGTTTATTATATGTAATTAGAAATGGTGGATCTGATCATCAAATTGCGCCATCAAAAAGGGTACATATACATACTAAAAAAGGAATTGTAAAGGGTGTTTTTGGCTGGCCGGCAATTCATACACGTTTACGTGATAAGGAAGAAGCACCAAAAATCAGCAATATTTTTATTGATCTAGGATGCGAAACGAAAGAACAGGTTCTGGAAATGGGCGTACATGTGGGTTGCGTGATTACTTATCCTGACGAGTTTATGATTTTGAACGGGAACAAATTCGTTTGTCGTGCAATTGATAACAGAATGGGCGGTTTTATGATTGCTGAAGTGGCCCGTTTATTAAAAGAGAACAAAAAAACACTTCCGTTTGGATTATATATAGTCAATTCTGTTCAGGAAGAAATTGGTCTTCGCGGTGCTGAAATGATCGCGCAAACGATTAAACCTAATGTTGCCATTGTAACTGATGTTTGTCATGACACTACTACGCCAATGATTGATAAAAAAGTAGAAGGTGATCTTAAAATGGGTAAAGGTCCGGTTATAGCTTACGCACCAGCTGTTCAGAACAGGCTTCGTGATTTGATCGTTGATACAGCCGAAGAGAATAAAATCCCTTTTCAGCGTCATGCGACTTCCCGTGCAACAGGTACAGATACTGATGCATTTGCTTACAGCAACGGCGGTGTAGCATCTGCATTGATTTCTTTGCCTTTGCGGTATATGCATACCACTGTAGAAATGGTTCACAGGGAAGATGTTGAAAATGTAATTCAGTTGATTTATGAATCTCTGTTGAAAATTGAAAATAATGAAACTTTTTCTTATTTTAAATAAGAACAGATTTAAAAACGCAAATTCGGTTATTTGTAAAAATGGCCGAATTTGCCAATAAACCATTCAATGAAAATACTTTTACTCGAAGACGATTTTACTTTATCTAAAGAAATCTCAGCATTTTTTTCTTCAAAAAAATTCGAGTGTTTCCCTTATTACGATGGCACTTTATTATTAAAAAAGTATTTTCCTTATGAATATGATTTAATAGTTCTAGATATCAATGTTCCGGGAATAAACGGAATTGAAGTTTGTAAAGGCATTCGCGAAATCGATAAAAAAACGCCCATTATCATGCTCACGGCTTTTAGCGAAATCGAGGATAAACTGGCTTCTTTTGATAACGGGGCAGACGATTATCTGGTAAAGCCTTTTCATTTTGAAGAATTATATGCCCGGATCTCTTCTCTCTTAAGACGAAAAGAAATTCCGCAGCAGGTAGAAAAAAAAATAATCATTCAGGATTTGGAAATTCTGGAAGAAGACATGAAAGTATTTCGCTCCGGAGAAGAAATAAAACTTACTCCAAAAGAGTTCAAGCTCATTTTAATTTTGGCTCATGCCAAAGGCAAAGTTCTGTCGAAGCAATTTATTGCAGAAAAACTATGGGACTATCATATTGAAACCAACCAAAACACAATTGAGGTTTATATTAATTTTTTGAGAAAAAAAATAGACAAAGACCACGAAACAAAACTTATTCGAACCAAAATTGGTTACGGATATTATTTGAGCGATAAGGAATGACATTAAAAAACCGAATATCACTTTTAGTCAGTTTATTGTTTACAATCCTTTTTGGGTTGGCTTCTACGTTGATATTTGTTTTATACTCTAACTTTAGAAAAGATGAATTCCGTGATCGGTTGGAAATCAAAGCCCTTTCTAACATCAAACTTCTGGTAAATGTTAAAGAAATAGACAATCAGCTTTTAAAGATGATTGATCAGAACTCAATTAATAAACTGTATGATGAAAAAACACTGGTTTTTGATTCTAATTACAAACTTATTTACAGCAGTATTGACGATGCCAAAATCAAATGGTCTGTTGAGGATTTAAAATATTTGAAAAAACATAAAACCTTTTTCAAACAACAAGGAAATTATGAGGTTTATGGTGTTTTTTACGATACCAAAGACAGGGATTTTTATGCCCTGATATCTGCAACTGATAATTTTGGACAGCGAAGACTGCTTTTTCTACGATATACATTGATAGTATCTTATATTTTTTTTACTTGTATTTGCTGGGTTGTTACTTCCATTACAGTAAAAAAATTAATGAATCCGCTAAATACTTTTCATCAAAAAATAAAGAACATCAACGAGAACAATCTTGATACCCGTATAGCATCGAAAAGCAATAAAGATGAAATTGACCTGATTGCAAGTGAATTCAATTTTATGATGGACAGAATTGAAATCTCGTATCAAAGACAAAAAGAGTTTACTGCACATGCTTCTCACGAATTAAGAACTCCGCTATCAAGAATTACCTCTCAAATAGAAAATGTCATTTCTGACAACAAAACGAGCAACGAAAGAAGAGCCTTTTTAACCAACATCTTATCGGATGTCAATCAATTGACTGAATTGATTAATTCTTTATTGATTTTATCTAAAATAGACAATAAAACACACGAAAACAACGAAGTGCACCGTATGGATGAAATTCTGTTCTCGGCTATCGAAAATCTAAATAAAAGTTATCCTGAATTTCTCATTCTTTTTGAAATCGAAGAAAGCGAAAACCTGGACACAGTACTGGAAATAAAGGGTAATAGGAACTTATTGGAAATTGCTTTGAGTAATGTCCTGAAAAATGCCTGTGTTTACTCAGACAATAAACAGGCTAAAGTACTGATTAATGCAAAAGACGATGATTTAGTTATTTCTATATCCAACACTGGAAATACTTTAAACGAAATTGAGCAAAAAAATCTTTTCCAGCCTTTTATGCGTGGCGAAAATTCTAAAGGAACATCGGGCTTTGGTCTTGGATTACGAATAGTCCAGCGCATTCTGACACTTCACAATGCGACAATAACCTACAGTGTTCCAGACATTAACACGAATTTATTTCAATTATTTTTTCATTTATAAATTATTTTAAGGTATTTTTAAGGTAGATTTTAAGGAGTCTTAAAGTCTGGTGATAGCATATTTGTATAAAATAAAAATGATACAATGAGAAAACTCTGTGCATTGCTACTTGTACTTTTCGGTCCGGTAGTTTTGGCTCAAAAAGCAGTTACACTTCAGGACTGTGAAAGCCAATTTCTTAAAAACAACCTTTTTTTGTTGGCATCGCAATATAATATTGATGCATCGAAAGCAATGACAATTCAGGCCCGGATTTGGGACAATCCCTCCCTTACAGCAGAATTAAATGCTTACAATCCTGAAAGAAATCAATATTTTGATATTGGAAAACAAGGACAGAAAGCATTTGGTATTGAACAGCTGATTTATTTGGGCGGAAAAAAGCGCAATGAAATAAAATTGGCTCAAACCAATGAAAAATTAGCCGAATTACAGTTTAATGATTTACTGAGAACCTTAAAACTGCAATTACGAAAGAGTTTTTTTACTGTGTATTACAACAAAAAAAGTCTTGAAACTACAGACAATCAACTTGCCCATATCGAAGATTTGATCAACTCCTACTCTGTTCAGGTACAAAAAGGAAATATTCCTTTAAGGGATCTTGTTCGTTTACAATCGCTGTATTTAAACTTTAAAAACGAGCGTATGGAGGTTGTGAATGAAAATATTGAAGAACAAGCTAACCTGAAACTATTACTAAATTCTGCAGATAATATAGTCCCGGAAGTTTCAAAAGAAGAATTTAATAAATACATCGTTACAATTCCGTTTGATCTAAAAGCATTTCAGGATGAAGCCCTTGCCAATCGTCCCGATTATCTGGCCAAACAAATGGATATTGAAGCGAATGAAATTAATGTAAAATGGCAAAAAGCCCTTTCTGTTCCTGATATTACTGTTGGTGCCAATTATGACCAGCGTAGCGGTGCATTTAACAGGGAGGCAAATTTGACACTTGGAATTCCGTTACCACTATGGAATAAAAACAAAGGAAATATAAAATATGCGAAAACTATTTTAGAACAATCTAAAGTTGAAAAACAAAATTTTGACTTGCAATTGCAAACTGAAATTGCGTCGGCATGGAATAAATGGGACGAATCACGCAAAAACTATGTGGTGATAAAACCTACCGTAAATTCAGACTTCGAAGCAGTTTATAACGGAATCCTTACCAATTTCCAAAAACGAAACATTAGTTTATTAGAGTTTACTGATTTTATGGAAAGCTACAATCAGGCTTCTATTCAGGTAAATGAATTAAAGAAAAAAGTAGTGCTTTCCGGCGAAGAATTAAATAGTACCATCAACAAAGACTTATTCTAAAACTAAACATAATGAAATATAAAATAATTATAGGAATTGCTCTTGTGAGTTTATCAATCACGAGCTGCAAAAAGGAAGTCGATAATCCTGACACTAATTCGTCTTTTGTACTAAGCAATTCGATGCTGAAAACAACTACGACAGCAATAGCGCAAACAGAACCTGTAAAAAATGTATTGAGTTTTTACGGAAAAATTACTGCTGATAACAACAAAATGATTGATGTTTATCCGCTTGTTGGCGGTAATGTGGTCAAAGTAAATGTTGAACTTGGAGACTATGTCCGCAAAGGACAAGTGCTTGCGACCATAAAAAGTACTGATATTGCTGATTTTGAAAAGCAGTCGATCGATGCGAAAAATGATTTGTTGGTTGCGAAAAACCAATTGAAAGTAGCCCAGGAATTGTTTGATGGTAAATTAAATTCTGAGAGTGATGTGCTTCAGGCGAAATCAGAAGTAAATAAAGCGCAATCACAATTGAGCAAAGTTCAGGAAACATACAAAATTTACAACATCAAAGCGGGTTCGATTTATGAAGTGACTGCCCCCATAAGTGGATTTATCATTCAAAAAAGCATCAATCAGGACATGCTGTTACGAAGTGACCGGTCTGAAAATATTTTTGATATTGCAGAAATAAGTGAGGTTTGGGCATTGGCTAATATCAACGAAATTGATATCAATAAGGTAAAACTAGGTATTGATGCTGATGTGACTACCTTGAGTTATCCGGATAAAGTTTTTAAAGGGAAAGTAGATAAAATTTTTAACGTTATTGATCCGGAAACAAAAGCAATGCAGGCACGTATAAAATTAGAAAATCCGGATTATATGCTAAAACCGGATATGAATGCCAATATCAAACTGTCTTATAGCGAAGGAGACTCTATGATAGCCGTACCCAGTAAATCAATTGTTTTTGACAAAAGCAAAAATTTTGTGATGATTTTTAAGGATCGTAATAATATCGAAACAAGACAAGTAGACGTTTACAGAGTCGTTGGTGATGTCACCTACATTTCTAAAGGTATAAAAGAAAAAGAAAAAGTTATTACTAATAATCAGTTATTTATTTATCGTGCTCTAAACGAATAAAACATGAACAAATTCATAAGAAATATTATTGCTTTCTCACTGAAGAACAAAGCATTTACCTTTTTTTGGGTGGGATTATTGGCGGTTGCAGGATTTATTTCTTTCAAAAATATGCCAATCGACGCATTTCCTGATGTAACCAATACTCAAATTATTATCATTACACAATGGAACGGAAAAAGTGCCGAAGAAGTTGAACGTTTTGTGACTTCTCCTATTGAGATCTCCATGAATTCTGTACAGAAAAAGACGAGTGTGCGCAGTATTACGATGTTTGGTTTATCTGTTATCAAGATTATTTTTGATGATGGCGTCGATGATCAGTTTGCTCGTCTGCAGGTCAATAATTTATTAAAAAATGTTTCGCTGCCGGATGATGTAGAACCGGATGTTCAGCCGCCTTACGGACCTACAGGTGAGATTTTTAGATATATCGTAAAAAGTGACAGCAGAGACAGCAGGGAATTACTTACTTACCAAAACTGGGTAATCGATAAACAGCTTCGATCAGTTCCCGGTGTTGCAGATTTGAATGTTTTTGGTGGGCAAACCAAAACATACGAAGTGGGTGTTGATCCTATAAAGTTAGCGAAATATAATATTACACCGCTTCAGGTTTATAATGCTGTAAATGGTGGGAATCTAAATGTGGGCGGAGATATTATCGAAAAAAATGGCCAGGCTTTTGTAGTTCGCGGCGTTGGACTTCTGAAATCCATTCAGGATATCGAGAATATTATTGTAGACGATGCTAACGGAAACCCAATATTGGTTAAAAACTTAGCTACTGTTTATGAGAGTGCCATGCCAAGAGTTGGTCAGACCGGATTAGGTAATAATGACGATGTTGTCGAAGGTATCATTGTGATGCGAAAAGGAGAAAATCCTCAGGAAACATTAGCCTTAATTAAAGCGAAAATAAAGGATCTGAATGATAATGTTCTTCCAAAAGACATCAAATTAGTGACTTTTTATGATCGTGATAATTTGATGAATTTCACAACAGAAACGGTAATGCACAATTTGTTCGAAGGGATTATTCTGGTTACCTGCGTCGTATTTCTTTTTATGGCGGACTGGAGGACTACTTTTACCGTTTCGATTGTTATTCCGCTATCCTTATTATTTGCCTTTTTGTGTCTGAAGATGATGGGAATGAGTGCCAACTTATTAAGTTTAGGTGCGGTCGATTTCGGAATTATTATCGATGGTGCAGTTGTGATGGTCGAAGGACTATTTGTGGTGTTAGACCGTAGGGCACATCAGTTAGGAATGACGGCTTTTAATAAAATTGCCAAAGGTAGTCTGATCAAAAGAACGGGAGCTGAAATGGGTAAAGCCATCTTCTTTTCTAAATTAATCATTATTACTGCTTTATTACCTATATTTTCATTCCAGAAAGTAGAAGGAAAAATGTTCTCTCCCCTAGCCTACACTTTAGGTTTTGCCTTAATGGGGGCTTTGCTTTTTACTTTAACACTGGTTCCTGTTTTATCACACATTCTTTTGAATAAAAATGTAAAAGAAAAACACAATCCGTTTGTTAATTTCTGGGATCGTATTGTAGGCAAAAGTTTTGCATGGACATTTAAACATAAGGTACAAAGCCTTATTGGGTCAATCGCTCTTTTAGTGGCGGTATTCTTTTCTGCTACATTTTTGGGGACGGAGTTTTTACCACAATTAAATGAAGGTGCTTTATGGGTAACAGCCGAGCTGCCAATGAGTACATCATTACCTGAAAGCGTAAAAACAGCTGCAATCATTCGGAAAGATCTGGAAAGTTTTCCTGAGGTAAAAAATGTTTTATCGCAAACCGGAAGAAGTA
Source organism: Flavobacterium aquidurense (assembly GCF_002217195.1). Taxonomy (NCBI): domain Bacteria; kingdom Pseudomonadati; phylum Bacteroidota; class Flavobacteriia; order Flavobacteriales; family Flavobacteriaceae; genus Flavobacterium; species Flavobacterium aquidurense. The sequence continues at coordinate 8,783 of NZ_MUGR01000062.1, forward strand.
ATGACGGAACGGATCCGAATGGGTTTGGATTTATACAGCTTCAGGTTGACTTGAAGCCTAAATCAGAATGGAAACGAAAAATAAGCATGGACGACCTAATTAACGAAATGGATGAAAAACTAAAAGTTCATCAGGGAATTACCTATAATTATTCGCAGCCTGTTATTGATAATGTAGCTGAATCTGTCGCAGGTTTTAAAGCTTCAAATGCAGTTAAAATTTATGGGGATGATCTCGATAAATTAGATGAACTTTCTAATGAAGTTTTAGCCCAGATCAAGCATATTCCCGGTATAAAAGATGCCGGAATCCTTAGAAATGTGGGACAGCCGGAAATTAGTGTTGTTTTAGACAGAGACAAAATGGCGGCTTACGGAGTAACATTAAGTGATGCGCAGGCTGTTTTAGAACTTGCTTTTGGAGGAAAAACGGCAACTGAGAAATATGAAGACGACAAAAAATTTGATGTGAGGGTTCGTTTTTCTAAAGAATACCGTAAAGATGAAAATGATATTGCCGAACTTAAAGTTCCGACTATCAGCGGGATTAAAATTCCGTTAAAAGAAATCTCAGATTTAAAAACGATTACTGGTCCTGCTTTTATTTACAGGGATAATACCAAACGTTTTATTGGGGTAAAATTCTCTGTTCGTGATCGTGATCTAGGAAGCACCATTGCAGAAGCACAGGCTAAAGTGGCTAAAATGAAACTTCCAACGGGATATACTGTAGGCTGGACTGGTGAATTTGAAAATCAGGTTCGTGCCAGTGCACGCCTGGCACAAGTTGTACCAATCAGTTTAATAGGGATATTTGTTTTGCTTTTTGTATTGTTTGGAAATATTAAAGATTCATTGCTTGTTTTAGCAAATGTTCCTTTTGCAATTATCGGGGGAATTATTGCTTTACATCTTACCGGAATGAATTTTGGAATTTCGGCTGGTGTTGGTTTTATCGCTTTACTTGGAATTTGTATCCAAAACGGTGTTATTTTGATATCCGAATTCCATCATAATTTAAAAGCGAAATTCACACTCGAAGAATCAATATTTAGAGGCGTAAAAGCAAGAACAAGAGCAGTAGTTATGACAGCGCTCATGGCTTCTATTGGTTTAATGCCTGCAGCAATTTCTACAGGTATTGGATCTGAGTCACAAAAACCACTGGCAATCGTTATTATTGGAGGGCTGATTACCGCTACGATTTTAACTCTATTGGTTTTCCCAATTATATTCTGGGTATTTAACAGAAAAAAAGATGTTCCGATTGAATAAAGATATTGAAGATAGATTAATTGGTTAAATTAATTTGATTAGGTTTTAACGAAAAAAGCATCATTATTATAATGGTGCTTTTTTTAATTTATTCTCTATCAAGCGGTAAAATATCCAAAATATAATATACTAATTCTAGTAAAAAAGAAAAACGACCCTCTGCTCAAGGAAGGTCGTTTCATTATACTAACTCAAAACTCGATTTAAACGTTTATTTTAAATCTTTCAAAATGGCAACAGCTTCTGTGGCATTTGATAATTGTGCATATTTCAAAGCTGTAAATCCTTTTTCATTTCTAGCGGATGCATTTGCTCCATTTGCTAATAAAACTCTTAAAATATCTACTTTGTTGTAACGTGCAGCGATCATTAAAGGAGATAAATCTTCTGATATCTCGTTTACATTTGCTCCGTATTCGATAAGTTTTTTAACAAATTCAAGATCTCCTTTACCCACTGCTACATTTAGCGGAGTTGAAAAACTGTTTACAATTTCCATTTGTGGCTGAACAAATGATGTTTGATTTGAAGCCATTGAAACATTTGCAAATGCTACCAGAGCTACTCCTAAATAAATTACTGATTTTTTCATGATGATTGATTGTTGATTGATTAATGATGATTTTTAAATTCTATGTAAATGTAATTCTATTTTTGGTATTATGCATAACAAAGTACCTTGTTTTAACTAATTCTTAACATTCAATTAATAAATGTCGATGAAACTTAAAATTCATGTTATCTAAATTGAAAGCTTCTATAGTAATAGACGCAACTCTATCGAAAATGTTACAGTAAAAATGAAAATTAACAGATAAAATCATCAAAAAAAATGAGATGTTATAAATTCAGAGCATTAGTTTTTTAACTTTACTATAAATTAAAGCCACTTTAAATGAATGAGTTATAAAAATTACACATTAAACAAAAACCAATTAATAACCTAAAAACCACAAATTATGGGAATCATCAAAAAAATTCTGATAATCCTGATTCTGATTATAGCTATCGTATTAACCGCTGCGTACTTTATGCCGAAAAACTATGCTGTCGAAAGAGAAATTACCATCAATAAACCCGTTAACAGCGTTTTTAATTATGTAAAATCTTTAAAAAATCAAAATGAATTTAGCGTTTGGGCAAACATTGACCCCAAAATAAAAACTACTTATACCGGAACAGATGGATCCGTAGGTTCAAAATCAGCCTGGGAAAGTGATGTAAAAGAAGTTGGTGTAGGCGAACAGGAAATTACTAAAATAACAGAAGGAAAACGCATTGATTTTGCACTGCGTTTCAAGAAACCTATGGAGGATACTGCTGTGGGATTTATGTCGACAGAAACTGTTGCGGGAAATCAAACTAAAGTAAAATGGGGAATTAACGGTGTTATTCCCTATCCTATGAATATTATGATGCCTATGATGAAAATGGACCAAATGATCGGAAACGATTTGCAGAAAGGTCTCGAGAATTTAAAAACCAAATTAGAATAGTAATTAATGCATGTAGCAAAAACAAAAAAGCATCATTAATGGTAATGATGCTTTTTTGTTATAAATTATTTCAGATTTTTTAAAATCGCAATAGACTCATTTGCTTTTGCATATTCTGCGTACTTTAATGCTTTAAAACCTTTTTCGTTCTCGATATCGGGCTTGGCTCCGTTTACCAGCAAAACTTTAATGATTTCAAATTTATTAAAACGTGCCGCAAGCATTAAAGGCGACATATCATTAGACAGTTTATTTACATCGACTCCATATTTAATAAACTTTTTTACACTTTCGATATCTCCGTCACACACGGCGTAGTGCAAAGGTGATGCTGCATACGCAGGAAAGTTGACCTGATCTTTTACCGGTACTTTAAAATTAGAAGCTTTCGATACATTTGTAGCCATAGCTAAGGCCATACTCAAAATAATTACTGATTTTTTCATGTTGATTGATGATTAAATGATTGATGATTTAAATAAGAATTAATCAATCTGTGATGCTTTCTTTGAAATTCCTACTTACTGTAATAGACGACTAAATGATTCAATAGGTTGCATATAAATGCAAAATAATCGCAAATAAAAAAGTGCAACCCGGTTAACTCATTGTTGCACTTGTCTTTACTTATAAAAAAAATTATTTCAAACTCATTTTTCTGGTATATATACCTTTTAAGTCATTTTCAAACAGCGTAAAAGGATCGTTATAGAACTTTATAAAATCCGGAACACTAATTTGACCTGGAAATGGAGCGTAAAAATGAGTTGGACTTTTACTATCATTTCTCCAGACTAGAACATAAGCCAGTTCAATATTCTCTGTCTTTAAAACCTTCAATAAAATTTCTGTCCACCAAGTTTCATTGGGAATCGATTCTAAACCTGTTTCGGTCAAAGCGGCAAGTTTATTCTTTTTAATGGCAAGATCAGACACTATTTTGAGTTTTTTGACAGCACTGGAAATATCATATTTTCCGTCACGTCCAAAATCTCCGTAATCATCCATTCCCAACATATCTACAAAATCATCGCCCGGATAACGTTCCAGATAATCATCCTCCGAATTGAATGTAACATCCGGAGAAAATGCATAAATAAAATTATGTACACCCAAAGTATCCTTTAAATATGAAACCGTAAATTGCCAGACTGCAATAAAATCTTCACGTGAAGTAAATTTCTTTCCCCACCAGAACCAATCTCCGTCAAATTCATGATAAGGCCTGAAAATCATTGGTGCCAGAGTTCCGTTTTTAGCTTTTACCGAATGTGCAAAATCAGCAATCGTTTTTAGGATTTCTTTGTATTTTTCATGATGTGATCCGCCTTTTTTAATTAGAGACATCGCGGCTATTGAAGTTGAGTCTTTCCAATAGAAACTATCTTCAGAAGCGGGGTTTATAAGATGCCAGGAGACAGTTGTTATTCCGCCTCGCTCATAAGTGGCAATAACATTCTTTTTTAAAATTGCTGTGGTCTTTTCAATTTCTTCCTTAGAGCGTCCAGAAAATCCACTAAAGTCAACTCCTATTACTGCAGGATGTGAACCTGTAACAGATTTCACATCCGATCTATTGGGCTCATTTGACCATCCATGTCCATATTCGAGAGCATGTTGATGCCCAAAGAGAATATGTTTTTTCGAAATCGCTTTTAGATTTTCATACAATGCTTTGGTTTCTTTTGTTGCTTTTTTATCAATTTGCGCAAAAAGAAAATGCCCTGCTATCATCGATATGAATAACAAGGCATTTTTTTTATTTCTAGTGCTGTTCATGGTTTAAAGAGTTAGTTTAAACCCGAAAATTACTCTTTAGTACTAAGGTATTCTAATACGTTTTTATCAATACGTTGATCTATATTGGCAATATCAGCTTTTACGAATTTTTCTCCTAAGATATTCTCGTATAATTCAATATATCTTTCAGAAACTGATGCAATATATTCATCTGTCATATCCGGAATTTGTTGTCCGTCTTGTCCCTGAAAACCATTTTCGATCAGCCAGCGGCGTACAAACTCTTTCGATAATTGTTTTTGCTCCTCTCCTTTATTTTGTCTTTCCTGATATCCGTCAGCATAGAAATAACGAGAAGAATCCGGTGTATGAATTTCATCAATTAAAACAATAACACCCTCTTTAGTTTTTCCGAATTCGTATTTTGTATCTACTAAAATCAATCCGCGTTCAGCAGCAATTTCAGTTCCTCTCTGAAATAAGTCACGAGTATATTTTTCTAAAACGATATAATCCTCTTCTGTTACAATTCCTTTAGCCAAAATGTCTTCACGAGAAATATCTTCGTCGTGAGAACCATTATCTGCTTTTGTAGTTGGAGTAATAATTGGTTCCGGAAATTTATCATTTTCCTTTAGGCCTTCTGCCATTGTTACACCACAAATTTGTCTTCTTCCTGCAGCATATTCACGAGCCGCATGTCCTGAAAGGTATCCACGAATAACCATTTCTACTTTAAATGGCTCGCATAAGTGTCCAACAGCAACATTTGGATCCGGAGTTGCAATCAACCAGTTTGGTACAATATCTTCTGTTAATTCCATAAATCGTGTTGCAATCTGATTCAGAATTTGCCCTTTGTACGGAATACCTTTTGGTAAAACCACATCAAAAGCCGAAAGTCTGTCGGTTGCTACCATTACCAAAAGCTCATCATTTATATTGTAAACTTCTCTAACTTTTCCACGGTAAACTGATTTCTGATCTGGAAAATTAAAATTTGTTGTTGTAATTGTATTGCTCATTATCCTTAGTTGTGTTGTTTTTTATGAATGCAAATTTAAAACTAATTAAAACAAAAAAAGAATCTATTCAGATTCTTTTTTATAACTCCTGATATAAAATCACAGTTTTCAGCCTGCAAAACTGAGACTAAAAACTGTGAACCTAAACTATTTTTTAAGAAGTGTCGAATTAAACAAATTCAAAATTCGGCTGTATTCGTCAATCCACGAATAGGTTTCTTTAAATCCATGCGATTCTACAGGGAAAGAAGCCAGTGTCCAGTCCTTTTTCTGCAATTCAATAAAACGTTGTGACAAGCGTACAATATCTTTATACTCTACATTGTCATCCACCATACCATGTAACATTACTAAATTTCCTTTTAAATTATCTGCATAATAGATAGGGGAACTTTTTTTGTATGCTTCCGGATCGGTCTCAGGGAAATTTAGAATATTTCCTGTATATCCATGATTATAATGCGCCCAATCTGTAACAGAACGTAAAGCAGCACCGGAAGCGAATTCGCCAGGAGTTGTCAGCATTCCCATCAAAGTAATAAAACCTCCATAAGAACCACCGTAAATCCCTACTCTATTGGCATCGATTCCGTATTTTTCTACTAGTACTTTTTTACCATCAAGATGATCTGATAAATCTTTTCCTCCCATAAAACGGTAAATTCCGGTTCTGAAATCACGTCCGTAACCATCACTTCCTCTGTAATCTATGTCTAAAACCGTATAACCTAAATCAGTTAAAAGATTGTGAAACATATATTCTCTGTGGTAATTACTCCAATAGTTGTGCGCATTTTGCAAATAACCGGCACCATGAACAAATATAACTGCTGCCTTATTTGCGTTTTCTGTCTTAGGAGTATACAATCTTGCGTTTACAGGAGTTCCGTCTTGTGCTTTAAATGTTATTACTTCCGGCTCTCTCCATTTGTAGTTTTTGAAATCTTCAGAAACTGAAGAGGAAATTTGTTGTAACGTTGTATTCTTTTTATTGTCGGCAACATAAAAATCCCAGGGAATATTTTTATAGGAATAACGTACTAAAAGTGATTTTTCGTCGGGAGAAACAACTACTTCATGTGCACCGTCTTTTGTTAAAATAGGTTCCAGACTGCCTCCAGTTGAAGCCAATTTATAAAAGTTTCTGTTTCCGGGATGCGTTGTATTTGTTGTTAGGTAAAATGCTTTTTTGTCTTTAGACAAAGTAACATCACGAACTTCCCAATTTCCGCTTGTTAATTGCGTTTTCTTACCGGATTTTACATTATAAGTATATAAATGTGAATATCCTGTAGCCTCAGACTGGAAATAAATGGTTTCATTGTCTGCTAAAAAGCCTAATGTTCCTGAATCAAAAGAATACGACGGAATTCCAGGGCCGGCAATCCACGCATCGTCATGCTGATGCTCTATTTCTTTGAATGTCCCGTTTTCCGGATTTAAACTTACCAACCATCTGTCTTTATTGTCCTGACTTCTGATTTCGACAATTCCAATAGATCCGTCTTCGTTATAAACCGGAGCCTGAATCATAATTAACTTATCTTCTTTGGTTTTATTTTTTAAATTATCATAAGATTCATAATACTTAGGAACATCCTGAATATGACTTAAAGTCGAAAAATTGACGTAATAAACGGTGTCTTTGGCAACAGCATAAATTCCGAATTTAGTTTTAACCAAATTTGCTGTAGAAACTTTCTCTTTGGTATCCGGAGTTTGATTATAACCATCATCTGTTATAAAAACTTCCATTTTTTCCTTTTTAACATCTGATTCCTCCACTAAACTAAAAGTCACATAATTCCCATTTGGATTTGCCTTTAGGTTGAATAAATTGTCTTTTCCGTAAAAATATTCCTTAGAAAAATCAGATTTAGTTGCTTTATTTTTCGCTACATTCCATTGTTTCTTCGCTTCCTTATCTCTGATAAACTGAAATAATTCTTTTTGTTGTGTCTTTAGAAAAGAATCTTTATCTGATGCTTTTTCTTTCTTAGTGCCTTTTACTAAGTTGGTTATCTGAAGTACTGTTCCTTCTTTTGCATTGTATTTGAAGATATTATCATTTTGCTCAAAAAACAATACTCCGTTTGCAGCGCCCAATTCAAGATTTGAAATTGGACTGCTTTGCTGCATGATTTTCTTAACTGTTTTTGTCGTAATTGTATAAGAATACAAACTCCCATTGTCAGTATAATAAACAATATCTGAAGTTGGTTTTCTTTTAAAATCAAGTTTAGAGAAAGCAGCTTCTTTTGGTTCTGCCAAAAGAGGTTTTGCGGCTCCTTTTTGCCAGAAATAAGTACTTGCGCCTAAATCATCTGTGGGATTCCATTCAAAATACACTTTTTTACCATCGAGAGACCATCGCCCGTTTGTTGGTTGGTTTCCAATAAAAGATTCGCCTTTCATTATTTCTTCTAGTTTCAAAGTTTGACTGCTTCCGGTTATGGAAACAACAAAAAAGGCAAGCATAAAAATGTGTTTTTTCATGGTATTCGGTTTTATGAGAAAACAAAAATACACTTTGAAAATTATTAAAAAAATATTTTTGCTATTAGCTTGCGGAATTCTTTGCGTATTATTGATTTAGCAAAAAAAATCCCTAAAGAATTATCTTCAGGGATGTATATTTTATCAAAAGTCTAAAATTTCAAACTCTTACAGTTTTAAAATTATCTTTAGTTTTATAATTCGCTTGCGGCAAATTCCTTATTCAATATTTTTGAAGCGATGTAATGGGCTACTCCATCTTCAGCATTGGTTTTGATTACTTCTAAATTTGGTAAAGTTTCCTTTAATGAAACCGGTGCATTTCCCATAATCAGTCCTTTTCCTGCTGCAGATAACATTTGAACATCATTGAAACCGTCACCAAAAGCAGCGGCCTGATCCAGTGTAAAACCTAATTTCTCGAGTACAATCTCAATTGCAACTGCTTTATCGATAGATTTATCCATAAATTCTAAGCAGGTTGGTAAACTAAAAGCATGGTGCAAATGTTCTGATGAACTGGCTAAAATAGCATCTTTCAATTCTACTAATTTTTCATGGTTATCGCATGAAAAGAATATTTTTATAGCTCCAAAATCTTCCAGCGTTTTATAATCCACCAATTCCGGATGGTATTTTAAGTCTGCCTGAAAAGCGTTTAATTTTTCGCTCCATTTATTGGTTTGCCAAACATTTTCTTTGAACAATACTACTGTAATTTCAGGGTCAATTTCGACGTTTAATGCTGCTTTTACCACATCACTATTCAGGTTGAAAGCAAAAAGCTCTTCTTTTTCAGGTGAGTGAATTCTCGCACCGTTTGAACTTACCAGATAAACCGGTACTTCAAGCGTTTCGATAATTGCCATTGCATCGAGATGATGACGTCCTGTGGCAACAACAATAAGGTAATTTTGATTGTGAAGTTCCTGAAAAATTGATTTGGTGTACTCTGAAATTCTGTGTTGTGGGTTGAGTAAAGTTCCGTCAAGGTCACTTACTACAACTTTTATATTTTTAAGTTTTGTCATATTAAAGATCAAATATTTATGATAGGCAAATTTACGGCTTTACCCTTAGAAGAACAAAGATAACGAGGCCTAAAAGCTTAAATTAGGGCAAGTTTATTATTTATTTAACTATTTAATTAAATACTGTCTTTTTTATTTTTAAATTTTAATGGTGCCGGATTTATATAAATTTACTGCTTTTTGCACGATTATTTCAATTCTTTCCAACAGCAAATCTTTGTCCGGATCAATCAGCATAATTTTCATTCTCGCACGATTTTCCTGAATCAAAAAAGTTTCGTCAAAATATTTTCCTTCTACGATTGCAATATAAGGTTGATTCAATTTCTTGTGTTTCCATAAATAACAGAACATTTTTCCTTTGTAACAAAAGAAAGGCATTCCATATTTCAGAACATTTGTAATGTCTTTATCTTGTCTTAGAATAATTTCTCTTAATGCAAGAAACACACCTTTTACAGGTTCTTCTTGTTGTATGTAGAAATCATCTAATTGTTTCATTTGTCAGAGATTTAAAAACCATAAGCATTTTTCCAGTCAGAAATCTTTTTTGGATGTTCATTATCATTAGGGTAATTCGCTTTAACAAACTCAAATTGTTGATTAGTTAATAAAACCATTTTCCCATCATTTCCTGAAGTAATTGGATAAAATTGTTCTGCACTTTGTTGTAATTTAAGCTCACCATTTAGCATTTCAATAAAGTTTATATATGAAATTCCCCAGTCATTATTCCCGAAATCATTATCGTATGCTATATATTCTTTTCCATTCAACCTAACTGTATGTTTCCAATGTTTTTCAGTTTGATCATTATATTCATCAGAAAAAACAAGTTTCAGATTAAGTTTATCAAATGAGACTTTTACTGTTTCTAAATAATGAATCAATCCTCCTCCTTCAAATAAAGCTTCAGAATCAATAAAATAAAACCTATTATCCGTAAAAATTAAATCATCCTTCATTATACCTTCAAAAAAACTCAATTCATTGTATGACTTTTCAAATTCAGCTTTCGTTGTTTTCAAATCTAATTTATCTGTCAAATTAAAAAAATTAAGCTTTGATAATTCTACTACAATTTCTTTGCCTGATAATTTTGATTTGTCATTTGATAAGTCCTTTCTCTTATTGCTCTTATTTTGAGCCTTTAAATTAAATGCAAAAAATAATAATCCAATTACAAGAATTGTTACCGATTCCATTTTACCCATTCTTAGAATTTCTTAATTTATAATATTTATCAAAAAAATATTCGTTTTCCACATTCTATAAAAGATGATGCAGAAAACGAATATTAATAAATGTCAAAACACATTTCACGATTTACATTTGACATTTTATAAAAAATTAATCGTGATTTTCTATTTGTTTATAAGCATCAATCACCTTTTTGACTAATCTGTGACGTACAATATCTTTATCATCAAGATAAATGATTCCAATTCCGTCAACGTCTTTCAGAACCAGAATTGCTTCTTTCAGACCAGAAATAGTTCTTCGCGGTAAATCGACTTGCCCGGGATCACCCGTAATCATGAATTTGGCATTTTTCCCCATACGGGTCAAAAACATTTTCATTTGCGAGTGCGTTGTGTTCTGCGCTTCATCCAGAATTACAAAGGCGTTATCAAGTGTGCGGCCACGCATAAATGCCAATGGTGCAATTTGTATAATTCCTTTCAAAATGTAATCTTCGAGCTTTTCATTTGGCAGCATATCGCGTAAAGCATCATAAAGAGGCTGCATGTAGGGATCCAGTTTTTCTTTCATATCGCCGGGTAAAAAACCAAGATTTTCTCCTGCTTCTACCGCTGGTCGTGTAAGTATGATCCTTTTAACTTCTTTGTCTTTAAGTGCTTTTACCGCCATTGCAACACCAGTATACGTTTTTCCGGTTCCGGCAGGACCTACAGCAAATACCATATCATTTTTCTTGATTGTATCTACCAATAGCTGCTGGTTGGGCGTCATGGCTTTAATGATTTTACCTCCAACTCCATGAACTAATATTTTGTCATGGTCTAATGATTTTCTTTCATCCTGACCATCACTCATTATTACACGTTCAATTACATTGTCATCGATGTTGTTGTATCGGGTAAAATGAAGCATAAGCCTCTGAAATCTTTTTTCGAATTCATCTAAAACTTCTTTTTCGCCAAATGCTTTCAAAGTGGTACCTCTCGCTACGATTTTAAGCTTTGGGTAATACTTTTTAATTATTTCAAGATGAGTGTCTTGAGCGCCCCAAAAGTCTTTTGGAGCGATGTCTATGAGCTCGATAATTCTTTCGTTCAAATGAGATAGTTTTAAATTAAAAATAAATCAGTTTTTATAAATCTGTGGTTGTCGGGTATTTTTTTTTAATCACACTTTCCGGTCACGGTTTCAGTTTTTAAATATTCTTGAAAAATTACTTAAAATTCTAATTAAAATCAAGTTTTTATTGAAAGACTGAAAACGGAAACTGAAAACTGAGACTACTATATATGTTTACTATAATTTTATCGCAATTTGTCTTTTGTTTCTTTCAATTTGCATTTACTATTATTAGCTTTGCATTTCTCAAATTTAATGAAAATTAGATTTAAATACTACCAATAGTTATAAACAAAATTATGTCAATAATTACCCTTACTACCGATTACGGCTTAAAAGACCACTTTGTTGGTTCACTAAAGGGTAAAATTCTGTCTGAGATTTCAGATGCTGTAATTGTTGACATTTCGCATGATGTTGATCCATTTAACACTGCCGAAGCGAGTTATATTATTGGAGCCTCTTATTTAAGTTTTCCAAAAGGAACCGTGCATCTTATTGGTGTAGATATTGAGCGCAATAAAGAAAATCAGCATATTGCCATGCAATGGAACGATCATTACTTTATATGTGCTGACAATGGCATCCTGAGTATGCTAACACAGAAAATAGTTCCGCAAAAAATTGTTGCTATCAATATACACGATCGCTTTCCGAGTGAATTTAGTGATTTGGATATTTTTGTAAAGGTTGCCTGCCATATCTCTAAAGGCGGCTTACTGAATGTGATTGGAAAAGAAATTCAGGAAATAAAGCAAATTACAGAACTGCAGCCTGTCGTTGCAAATGACGGGAATTCAATAAAAGGATACGTGATCTACATTGATCATTTTGGCAATGTCATTACCAATATCTCTAAGAGACAATTTGCAGAAATTGCAAAAGGACGCCCTTATGAAATTGTGATGAAGCCAAGAAGTATCAAAACCATTCTACCCAATTATTCTGCAATTGCCAGTTCTGACAAATACCCTATAAAAACGTATGAGGGAGAAAAGCTGGCAATTTTTAATGAAGCCGGTTTCCTTGAAATTGCCATTTTCAGAAGTAATCCTTCTAAAGTAGGTTCTGCTAACAGCTTACTTGGATTGAATTATCGCGATGTGATTACTATTAAATTCAATTAAATTTCAAATTGCTGATTTTAGATTGCTGATTTTAGATTGAAATGGCACGCAGATTTTACGGATTTAGACAGATTTTATTATCTCAACGAAGGAAAGATCACGCTTATAATCGACAAAGACTGGAGGTTTTCTTTGCGGAGTTTCTTTTATGACCTCTCCTCTGTCGAGATGACAATATTGCAGTAAAACTTTACTTTTATAATATTTTAAATTTTCACAAAAAGAACAATCAAAATTGGTATTTTTGCGCACCTGAAATAATTTAAGATTCCAAAAAAAAAATCTAAAATATAAATTCAGAAATCTAAAATTATAATATGTTTGTCCGAATAGTAAAAATGAGTTTTCACGAAGAAAAAAGTGAAAGACAAAATACGAAATGCTGAGGGAAATCGTTTTTTAGAATTGTATCAGGATAAAAATGACAAATGCATCTTTTTCACCTATAGCTACTGGGAAACAGAAGAACATTTAGAGAATTATAGAAATTCTGAGTTTT